>JACMRS010000335.1 GCA_014376345.1 Bacteroidia bacterium
TGTGAATTGAAATGGCGTGTGTTGTAGGAATGATATTCGCGAAGGAGATTCTTCACTTCATTTCACTAACATTTAAATGCTTTGCAATTTAATGTTGTGAAATTACGCTCAAAATGACGGGGAGGCCTAATCAATGTGAATTGAAATGGCGTGTGTTGTAGGAATGATATTCGCGAAGGAGATTCTTCACTTCATTTCACTAACATTCATTATGCTTCGCAGAATAAATGTTGTGAAATTACGCTCAAAATGACGGGGCTGTTGTTTGTTCTTCAAACTGATTTATAACAACATTCAAAGATTACATCTTCAATAATTTGGAAGCCATTGACACATTTCCCTGAGTAACATTAATCATATATAAGCCGGCATCGATTGTCGAAAGATCTAAATATTCTTTGTGCTCTGCATTACTTAAAAGTATTGTTTTATCAAAAATAACTCTACCTGAAATATCCGTAATTATTAAAGTTGCAGAGCCTGATTGAAAACCATTCAATGAAACAGTCACACCATTATTTGAAGGATTTGGGAACAAAAGAAATGATTGATTACCCTTATTTAAAGTATTGACAGATGATGTAAGCAAAGCTTGTTTGATGGCTTCAAAAGCGTTGGCCCTTCCCCATCCGAAACGATTATTTGGCACATTGCCAGTAAATGAATCGCGCTCTGCAGTTTGTTGTAAAATAGCTCTAATCTGAGTTGGAGAAAGTGTTGGATTGGCCTCTAAAAGCAATGCAACGATACCTGTAACATGTGGTGCTGCCATGGAAGTTCCGCTGGCAACCATCCAGTAATTTGTGTCATTTTTAAACACCGTTTTAGCCACAACATTATTGAGCATCCAGGGTGCAATCTGGTTGCGGTTTATTGATGAAGGAACATCATAACCGGGGGCAGAAATATCGGGTTTAATTCTGCCATCCATTGTCGGTCCTTTACTTGAAAAAGGCGTGATATCTCCTACTTTTACATACCAGCTGTCATCATTTTCTTTACCCGTAAAATTGGTGTATTTATTTCTTGCTGCAACAGCTCCAACAGAAATAACTGCATCAGAAGTACCGCCATTTTCGCCCATAGTACTTTCAGTATTTCCATTTACATATTTCCCCCTGAAATCTGTCTTGTAAAGATTGTCAGTAAATGAGCCGTTTGACCAAGTCATTGAAGCACCACTGTTCCAGCCATCAACCCTGCCCTGCCCAGTTACAGTAAGTACAATATGGTAACGTGCCTGATCTGAATTGTTTGCCATAACCGTAATGTTAGACTTGGTATTGTTGATGTAATTGTCTTCAACAAGATAAGTAACAGTAAATGCCTGTAATGTTAAAGGATCAAATAGTGAATATTTTTTTACTGCATCTGCAGAAGAACTGATCCAGGGCGAAGAAGCTACAACTTTATTATTGGTATCAAGAAATGACACTTGCATTTTAAATGACTTGCCGGCTTCTCCCCAAAAATCACAGTAAACACTTTCTTTAGTTCGATACTGACGGCCATTTTCGATCATGAAAGTTCGTGAAGTATCGCTGTTAAGATTAAACTGAATGTGCATATTATTTGCGCCTTCATTGCCATTGGCACCCACAAGAATATTACCCGGACCAACTATACTTTTTGTTGCAAGATCAAAAAGACTTGTTCCATCGTGAGGACCTGAATGCATGCCCCAGCTTAAATTTATAACGGCAGGTTTGCCAACTGAATTTGCATAATCAAAAATATATTTATAAGCATCTATAATATTAGGATTGGCAACTCTGTAATCACCTATTGCACTACCCGGAATAGTATCATTTGCATATTTAATAGTTACAAGTACGATATCTGCTTCGGATGCAATGCCTCTGTACATAAGGTTTGGAGAGGTAAAACCAGATCCGGCGGCAATACCTGTAACATGTGTACCATGAATACCATCATTATCCGGTTGCGCTAAAATATCTGCTTCTGTAGTTCTTTCAGATCCGTAATTAAAACCTGCAGGTGGTGTACCCAGATTATAACTCTGATGCCAGTATCTTACAATTCTGTTTTTAGTTCCTGTGGCATCATACATCGTAGGATTGTCAGTCTGAAAACCAATATCGACAATTCCAACAATTACATCTTTTCCGAAATAATCCTGTGGCAGTCCGTTTGCAACACCTGCATGAACTTTATCTACATGAGTCTGTTTCTGCTCTAAGTCATTTTTGGCACCGGGCCCGTTAAACATTGTAGATGCTTCTATGTATTCAATTCCTTTGACATTGCTTAACTGAGCAAGATTAGCTAATGGAATAGTAACAGTATAAATATTACCGGCTTTAGTATTGATGGTTGCCTGACAAGCTTCAAGTGCTGCAATATCCAGCTCTGGAGTTACCTGAATAAAACAATGCAAAAAATTTCCTGCAGAAGTAAAAACGTTTTTATCATGATTACTGATTTCAGAGGACAAAAGCCATCGCGATGAAGGCGAAAGATTATTCTGTGCAGAAAGTATATTGCTGTTTATGATTACAGCGAGTAAACTAACAACGCTAACATGTTTAGTAAAATTACGAATCATTATAGCAAAGATACACTATGATATAACTTTTTGGATATCTATTGAGGAACGGGCGAAAAATGGTGATTAACTGACAAATTACCATCGCATTGTATCTGATTCTTAGTATATTCGCTGTCATTTTTAAAAATAATGAAAAAACAAATCATTCTAATTTTACTCGCTGTTGGGATTTGCTCCTTAACAAATGCACAGAAACGTTACAGCACTTTCGAAATTGTAAAGCAGGGAAAACTGAGTTATAAAAAATATTCAGGAGACCCTACACAATCGCGGTGGTATACATTACCAAACGGGCTAACGGTAATTCTTGCCGTTAATAAGGATCAGCCAAGAATTCAAACGCTGATAGCAACCAAAGCCGGCAGCAAAAACGACCCACATGACAATACCGGTCTTGCACATTATCTGGAACACATGCTTTTTAAAGGTACTGATAAATATGGCACTCAGGATTTTGCTAAAGAAAAAGTATATCTGGATAAAATTGACGAGTTGTATGAAACTTACAATAAAACGACTGACGTTGCTCAAAGAATTAAAGTTTACAGAGCAATTGATTCACTTTCCGGATTGGCCGCAAACTATTCAATTGCAAATGAATATGATAAAATCTGCCTTTCAATTGGTGCTCAAGGAACCAATGCTTTTACCAGTGTAGAGCAAACTGTTTATGTAAATGACATTCCAAGTAACCAATACCACAAATGGATTGAATTGGAATCAGAGCGTTTCCGCAATCCTGTATTAAGACTTTTTCACACTGAGCTTGAAGCTGTTTATGAAGAAAAAAACATTTCACTTGACAACGATGCCAGCGAAGCTTATGAAAAACTTTATGCAAGTTTATTTCGCAGACATTCTTATGGAACCCAAACTACAATCGGAACAATTGAACATCTTAAAAATCCTTCTTTAAAAAAGATCAGACAATATTATTACGACAATTATGTGCCCAATAATATGGCGATTATCATGGCAGGAGATTTTGATCCTGATGAAGTTATTTATGCAATCAATGAGCATTTTGCATATATGAAGCCTAAAGAAATAAAACCTTTTAAAGTTGAAATCGAATATCCCAGAATGAAGCCGGATTCTATCTCAGTAACCGGTCCTGATGCTGCCAATATTATGATTGGTTTCAGAATGCCGGGTGCAGGTACTGAAGAAGTAAGAATAATGAAACTGATAGATTTAATTCTGAGCAATTCAAAAGCAGGACTTATAGATTTAAACCTGAATAAAGCTCAAAAAGTGCTTTCTGCTTCATCTTCACCTGATATTATGAAAGATTACAGTGTTCATTTGTTTTCAGGAAAACCGCTTGAAGGGCAGACTCTTGAAGAAGTTCGCGACTTACTTTTAGCACAGATTGAAAAAATTAAAAAAGGTGATTTTGATGAAAATATAATCAAAGGTATTATTGCAAATAACCGGGTTGATGAAATCAGAAAGCTGGAAGGAAATTCGGGCATTGCATATACTATGTTAAATTCGTTTGTAACCGGCGTAGACTGGATAGAAGAACTGAACGACAATTATGCAATGAGTCAGATTACTAAACAGCAGATAATGGATTTTGCTAAAGAATATTATGACAATGGTTATAGCATCGTTTATAAACGCACCGGTGAAGATGAAGCAATAGCAAAAGTAGAAAAACCACAAATAACAGAAGTTGTGCTTAACAGAGACAAGTCTTCTGCATTTACTAAAGATTTAATTGGCGAACAAAGTGACGCTGCAACTCCTGTCTATGTTGATTATAATAAAGACATAACTTATCTTAAATCCGGGAAAGCGCCTGTACTTTATGTGCAAAACAAGCAAAATGATTTATTCAGTCTTTACTATGTTATGGAAGTTGGCCGTTTTAATGACAAACGTTTACCATTTGCACTTGATTACCTTCAGTATCTTGGAACCAAAAATATAAGTGCTGATGAAATAAGCAAAAAGTTTTATGCACTTGCCTGTAATTTTGGAATATCATCAGGTGATAAACAAAGTTATGTTTCTCTAAATGGTTTGCAGGAAAACTTTAAACCGGCTCTTAATTTATTTGAAGAATTGCTTGCCAATGCAGAACCAGACCAGAAAGTTCTGGATGAGTATATTGACAGAATTCTTAAATCTAGGGCAGATCAAAAACTTAGTAAACGCGCAATTAATAGCGCACTTGGATCTTATTCTTATTATGGCAAAAACAATCCACGAACATATACTCTTAGCAATGCAGAGTTGAAAGGATTAAAAGCAAGTGATCTGGTTGCACTAATTAAAAACCTGACGCGATATGAACATAAAGTTTTGTATTACGGTCCTGCAACTTCAGAGGTTGTTATTTCAGAATTAAATACAGCACATAAGCAGCCGGAGACCTGGCTTGTAGCACCAGCAGCTGTCGTATTTACACCGACAGAAAATACTGAAAACATTGTTTACTTTACAGATTATGATATGGTTCAGGCAGAGATAACCTGGAGGCACAGATCTGAAACTTTCGACCAGCAGGAATTACCTGTTATTACAGCTTTCAATGAATATTTTGGAGGAGGAATGTCATCTGTTGTTTTTCAGGAAATACGAGAATCAAGGGCACTTGCATATTCAACATATTCAGTTTATGGAACGCCTGACGAAAAAGGAAAAAACAATACAGTAATTGCTTATATCGGCACTCAGGCAGACAAATTCAATGAAGCTATAGTAGCGATGAACAGCCTGTTAAATGAACTCCCGGAATCTGAAAGCAGCTTTTTACTTGCAAAGCAAGCGATATTGTCATCCATAGAAAATGAGCGAATTAACAAAGAAAGAATCTTTTTTGATTATCTTACATCAATAGAAATGGGCTATACACATGACACCAGAAAGGATGTTTATGATGCTGTTAAGAATCTGACTTTTGCACAGTTAAAAGCATTTCACAAAGCAAAAATTGCCAATCAGAAATTTGCTTATTCAGTACTTGCTTCAAAGGATAGAATTAATGTTGAAGATTTAAAAAAATATGGTCGTGTTGTAACATTATCAATAGATGAAATTTTTGGATATTGATTGAATAATCATAATTTATAAAAGCTCATATAATTAAGATTACTTTCTTAATTATATGAGCTTTTTCATTTTAAAATTACATATCTTAAACGGAATGGCGCACTTAGATGAAAACTGTCAAACCATTAAAAAGTGAAAATTTACTAAGTTATAAATTACAAATGATACCCGTCATTAATCAAAACAACTATTTTTGCTAGAGTTCTAATCAGTCGTTTGTTTATCAACGATATATATAGAATTTCATTTATAAAAATTTGTCCAACAATTTTTCTGTCAGCTATTTCGGTTGCGTATTTATCATATCATAAGTGAAAGCATTTTTTTAATATTTGTCACGCATTGGCGACTTGCAAGTTCTTTGACTTAGCTTAGGTTTGTATTTGGGCATGTGCAACTTAGGCAATGCACTAGCAAGTGTACGTTGGTTATTCTAAACAGGTTTATTAAGTGCCAAAGTAAATGTACTACCTGTTCCAAATTCACTGTCAACCGCAATTTGTCCACCTTGAGCTTCTATAAATTCTTTGCTTATTGCAAGTCCAAGCCCTGTACCTTCCTTTTTTGTGCCTGGAACACGGAAATAGCGGTCAAAAATTTTGTCTTTGTATTGAGGGGCTATTCCTTGCCCTGTATCCTTTACAGAAATATGAACCTGATTTATTGCATCCTCAATTGATATATAAATAATTGAGTTGTCGTAAGAATATCTGATTGCATTAGATATGAGATTGGTTAATACCCAGGCTGTTTTTTCATTATCAGCCTGAACATTGGAAATATTCTCGGGACAATTTATTTCAAATTGGATTTGTTTTTGATCTGCTTGTGTTTTAGTCGCATTAATGGCGTACCATAAAATTTCTTTGGGATCTGAGGGTAGAATAGAAAGTTGGATGTTTCCGCTTTCTACCTGGGTCATATTTAACAATTCGCCGGTAATTTTTAAAAGTCGGCTTGCATCATCTTTAATGCTTTCAACCAAATTCTTTTGTTCGTCATTCAGTTTTCCAATTTCTTCATTTTCCAGCAATTGCAAACTCATTTTAATAGAGGAAATTGGTGTTTTAAATTCATGTGATACAGTGGCAATAAAATTGGTTTTTGCAAAATCCAATTCTTTGTGCTCAGTTATATTTCTAAGAATAATAAAGTGCCCGATGAGTTGTTTTGTTTGTTCTCCTGTGGGCACAACCGAAATATGAAGTGTTTCCTTTTCAAAATATCCCTCTTTATTATCGGCATATATTTTCATAGGTTTTGATTTTATTCCATTTCCGCTTTCTGCAATCAGCAGGTCTTGTATAAGAGTTCTTACTAAATCATTTTTTACTGCCAGTTCTTGAGTATGATGTCCTATTATTTCCGTTTCATTCATTCCAATTATTTTGATTGCTTCTTCGTTTGCAAAAATCACTTTTAGGTTTTCATCTAATCCAATTACCGGATCATGCATATTGTTGATTAGTGTTTCAATTCGTTTTTTCTCTTTCATCAACTTGGCAAGATTACTATTATTGAATTCCTCTAATTTTTGAGCCATTGTGTTAAATGACTTTGCTAATTGACCAAATTCACTGTGGCTTTCAAAACGTACTCTTTCCGAATAATTTTCGGCGGCTATTTGATTGGTGCTTTCTGTTAGTTTTTTAATGGGGTTGGCAATATTTGAAGGCAGATTAATCAACAGCACAAAGGCAATTAAAAAACACATAGTTCCCGTTATCGCAATCCAAAAAACCGCTTTATCGGCTGTTGCTTTTGCAACTTCACTTTTTCGTTGAATGGCTTGCATATTCATATCCATCAATCTAAAAATTTCTTTCCTGATAGTACTTTCCAGAGAAATGTCAGAATTATTCAGTTTGAAGGTTTCAAAACTGCTTCTTATTTCAGCTGTGGCTTCAGGCTCACCAATTTCAGTGATATTATTTTCCTGATTTTGAAGATTAGTCTCAAATTTACGAAATGCCTTTTCAGTTCCATCGTCCAAAGCTATTAGCATGTTACGGCTATATTCCAATGAATTGTAATTAGCTATTAATATATTTTCAGTGTCGTTTTTTAATTCATTTATATATTTAGCTCCGACCACACTTAAAAGAATAATAAGAAGGAACAAAAGACCTACTCCTAATGTCAGTTTTGTTTTAATTTTCATTTATGATAGAATTACCAGATCAATATTATTCGAAGATAGTTTTTTTAAAAGCTCATTGAATACATTGGTCGCCAAAATAATTTTCAACAAATTGAAGTGAGGTTTACCAACACAAATTGTAGTTATTTTTCTTTCACTTGCCTGTTCAATTATTGCTCTAGAAACGGATGAACTTTCAACTTTAATTATTTCTGCTCCTAATTCAGTTGCCAATTTAAAGTTGTTGATTAAGTGCCGTTGCTTATCCAGTGGAATTTTGTCGGGACTTTCTTTGGGAGTTTGGACATATAAAACGTACCATTTGCTATGATAATAATTTGCCAATCGAGCGGTTTTGCGAACAACTGTTTTTGCCGTTTTGTCATTGCTACTTACGCAAGCTAAAAACCGTTCATGTTTTAATGAATTAGGTTTGGTTACTTCGGTTTCAACTTTACGTTCAACTTGAGAGGCAACTTCTTTCAAAGCAAGCTCACGGAGTTGTAATATATGTTCGCTTTTAAAAAAATTGTGCAGTGCGGTTTCTATTTTTTCAGCCTGATAAATTTTACCTTCTTTTAATCGGGTAATTAACTCATCTGCCGTTAAGTCAATATTTACAACTTCATCTGCCTGAGCCAAAACACTGTCCGGAACTCTTTCTTTTACTTCAACACCAGTGATTTCCTTTACTTCTTCATTCAAACTTTCGATGTGCTGAATATTTACGGCTGAAATAACATTGATACCAGCCGAAAGAATATCCATAACATCCTGCCAGCGTTTTTCGTTTTTACTTCCTTCAATATTAGTATGTGCCAACTCATCAACAATGACTACTTCGGGACGTAAATTAATAATTGCCTGAACATCCATTTCTTCCAGTTCTTTTCCTTTATAAAAAAGTTTTCTTCTTGGAACAACTGGCAAACCGTCTAGCAACTCACGTGTTTCTTTACGGTAATGAGTTTCTATAAAACCGATTTTAACATCAATTCCATTGCGCAGCAAAGTTCTTGCTTCCTGCAACATGCGGTAAGTTTTACCTACACCGGCGCTCATGCCTATGTAAATCTTAAACTTACCTCGTCTTGATTTTTTAATCAAGTCAAGAAAATGCTGAACAGTTTTATCTTTATCAGGCATTTAAAAGGAGATTGCTAAAGCAGTTGTTAGTAAATAATTTTGAGTACTTGGTTTATCGTTCAAAGTAAAGATTTTGTCTTTACTTGTAAATCCACGACCTTCAATACGCCAAACTGCATTGTCAGATATTTTACAATCTAAATTCAAAGAATAGCCATAAGTCTGGAAGCCGTTTAATGTTCCTGTATTGATAATTACTCCACTGGCATCAGAATAATATTCACCTCTTACAGAAATACTAATTTTCTTACCTGGTGTATACTTCATAATTAAAACAGGTGAATACCAA
>JACMRS010000336.1 GCA_014376345.1 Bacteroidia bacterium
CTTGTAAATAAAGCTAAAGACGATAAAAAACGTGTGGTAGCTATCGGATCAAGTGTTATGAGAGCCCTTGAATCTTCAGTTTCTTCTACAGGTTATCTTAACCCATCAAGTGGCTGGACAGATAAATTTCTTTTCCCACCACATGATTTTTCTATTGCAAACACTTTTGTAACCAATTTCCACAGTCCTGAATCAACATTATTGATGTTGACTGCTGCATTTGCTGATTATGATTTCGTAATGAAAGCGTATCAGGAAGCGATTAAAAAGAAATACAGGTTCCAGTGTTATGGCGATGCCCTTCTGATTCTGTGATCGCTGTGAAAATGTCTTGAAAGCCAGACATTTATTATTCTTCTCTTAAATTTTCTTTCAGCTAACCTGTCCTGATATTTCAGTGTTGCTATTACTTTTATGGTGATGGTAAATTCTGAAAGATTTTCTATACGTACTCTGAAGCTATTTTCAAGAACATGCTCATTTATATCAGGCAGAGCTTTTCTGAAAAAATCTTCGATGCTTTCTACCGTTTCAAATTCTTCAAGTCCTGAAGTAATTTCTACAACAGTTTTATGAGTCTGCCCTTTTGAGTAATTGACAATTTCTTTTGCCAGAATATTGTTATTCGGAATATAAACCAGGTCATCATTTTCGTTGAGAAGGTGAAGGTTCATTAACGACAGGTGAATAATTTTACCTTCATGCTCCCCAATTTTTATATAATCACCTATTGTTATTTGGTTGTTGAACATAAGAATCATGCCATTAATGGCGTTGCTGATATATTCTTTCGAGATAATAGCGATAGCAGCTGCAATGATGCTTATAGAAGTAAAAAATTCCCTTACATTTACTTTTAATATAATTAACACCGCTAAAATAGCGATTACAAAACCAGCAATATAACTGATGGTATTGATGCCAATTACAAAATTATCTTTGCCCTTGGTATGGTTTCTTTTTTTATAAACTACAAGTGTAATAGTGCGCAAAATTAAAAGCCCGGCGAGCACTACACCAAGAGGCAGCAATTTCGAATTTCCCCAGAAATACATATTGCAAAGATAAGATTACTTTAGAGATCTAGAAAGGGTAACCTACACCAAGATTGACGATAGAATAATTATTGAGCCAGCCTTTTGTGCGAATGTCTTTGATTACATATCGCTCACCCGCTGATTTTTCAGGATTTCTAACTTGTATACCCCAATCGAGACGTATCATGAAAAATTGAAAATCAAATCTGAGCCCCACCCCTGTATTAACTGCTAGTTCTGGGATGAAAGTTCTGAAATCGAAAATTTCATCGGTTGCACGTATTACTTTTTTTGTACGCAGGTTCCAGATATTTCCGGCATCAACAAATACGGCGCCTTCTAGACCATGACCGATAAGGTCGAATCTCAACTCGGCATTTCCCTGAATAATTATATCACCGGATCTGTCTACTCTGAAACTTTTTGTAGGGTCTGAATAAGCACCGGGTCCGATAGTTCTGGGTCTCCATGCCCTGAGGCTGTTTGATCCACCGATAAAAAACAACTTATCAAAAGGAAGTGAATGCTGGTTTCCAAATGGAAATCCGAAACCTGCATTAATTCTAAAAACGGATGAGGTTCGCGCATTTATAATTGTATTCAATCTGATATCAATTTCAGATTTCACATATTCATAATAATTTACATCCAGCAACTTGTAGGAAGTATCTTCACTACTGCTTTTTTCAGTATCTAACGCCCTTCTTATTCCTCTGTGAACGATTCCTCCAACTTCCAGTGCATTTGCTTTAATATACCAGTAACTTTTTCCTTTTACAGTAGCTTTGTTACTGTATATAAATTTAAGACTTGTAGATGTTATTAAATTGTCTGCAAACAATAAAGCTACGAAAGCGCTGTCAGAGCGCCCTTTAAGTCTGTCAAATAAATTAGCGGCAAGATTATTTCTTGAGAAAGACACATCCAGGAGATCGAAATAATACAAGGTTTTTCTGTATTGAATCTGATAAATGTAAGATGATGAAAGAATTTTTCTTGTAAAATCAATATTATATTCATACTGATAGTTCAGGTTGATATTTGTTTTAATACTGATAATACTTTTGTTTTTTTCAAGAACTTTCAAAAATCTTGTTTTAGGCAGAAGTAGCGATGCACTGATACTTTGCTTAAATGCAGCATATTTAAGGAGAGTTAATTTTTTAGAAGTATCAATAAAAGCCTGAAACTCTGCTCTGGTAGTGGCTGTAAGATTAAACTGTTCAGTATTTCTGAAAAGATTTTTATGAGTGTAGACAAGCGCATTTGCTACACCATAAGTACTTGTTGAACTTCCGAAAGTATTTGTAATTCTGTTTACCTGAGATAAAAGTGCCTGCGGTTCGATGCTGTATGATTGACGAAAACCGGTACGGACCTTAATTATGACATTCAGTCGGTTTAAAGTATCACCTTCTGCAGGTGTAAATTGTATGTCTACAAATTTTACAATAGACACATCAGACAAACGTGTATAAGTAGCTTCAAGGTCTGTTTGAGTAAATAAGGAATCGGGTTTTATTGCAATATTTCTCCAGATTATCTCTGGTTTAACAGGAAATCCGTTGAAATAAAAATAGGTGTTTTTATGTAACTGAACTTTTTGATCTCTTTTAGTTTCTTCATCATTATCAAAAAACACTGTAACCCTATTTATCCTTTTTTGTTCAAAACGTAAAGTATCATTTCTGTTTGCAACGGTAATTAAAACTTTAACAGTTTTAGTTGCAATAATTGTATCAAGTTCAAAATCAATATATTCTTTTGTAAAATCAAAATAACCTTTATTTCTCAATACTAAAGCCAATCTTGCCCGTTCTTCATCTATGCCTTCAACAGTAAGTCCTTTTCCTTCTCTGATGAGTGTGTTGTTTAAAGTATCATTTAGCAACATATCAATATCTGCATCGTCTGCAGAAAGAGCAATGGCACTTGTTTTATAAACCTGACCCGGATCGACTATATATGTTACATAACCTTTTCTTTTATGCTCATTATATTTAATTGTATAAATAACATTAGCATTATAATATCCATTATTAAACAAATAGTTTCTTAAATTATTTGCAGAGTGGCTAACATCAATTGTATCGAGAATGGCTGGAGGTTCACCTATTTTTTCCCTAAGGTATTTTCTCAAAAGATATTTGTGTTTAACGTCATCTTTTCTGTTATGAGAAACATTTTTTTCAGGATGCTTTAAAGAATAACCCATTCTATAAACCCCTAAGTGAAATTTGAAAAGACCCAGAATTTTTCTGTTTGGCTTGTGTCTTATGTTTTTAGCAAGATCAGGAAACTTTTCATTGCTATTGACAATCTTTATTTTATTAGATTCAAGCAAATATTTGTCCTTTGGAACAAGTTTGGTTAATTTGCAGCCTGAAAAAAGCACTATTGACAAAGCAAGAGCAATTAAATAATAGTATAGCCTTATCTTAAACAATGATTTCTAAATCTGATATTAAATATGTTTCTGCACTGCAAATAAAAAAATTCAGGCAAAAATACGGCCAATTTATTGTAGAAGGAGAAAAATGTATCGCCGAATTGTTAATAAGCAGCTATAATATTAAAAAAATATTTGCAACCTCTGAATGGATAGCTACTAATAACGGGTTATTAAGAAATATCTCCTGCATAGAAACCATCCAGGAAGAACTTAAAAAAATAAGTCACCACCCTACCCCGCCACAGGCAATTGCTATTGTTGAAATAAAAGAAAATGTAGAGTTTCCTTCATTAAAAAACAAAATCAGCATTGCCCTTGAAACCATTCAGGATCCAGGAAATCTGGGCACTATTATCAGAATTGCAGATTGGTATGGCATTGAAAATATTTTATGCTCGCAAGATTGCACAGACTGGATGGGACCAAAAACTTTGTCTGCAACAATGGGTTCATTTACGAGAGTGAATATACATTATTGTGATTTGCAGGAAACAATATCGAAAGCCTCTGTTCCTTCCTTTGCTTGTGTTTTGGGTGGAAGTTCTGTTTATGACATTCAAAAGAAAGATGAAGGAATGATTATGATTGGAAACGAAGGGAAAGGGCTAAGTGAATCTTTAATCAATGCTGCAGATTTCAGAATAAGCATACCCAGACCGGGTAAAGCCGAAAGTCTTAATGCCGGCATAGCTGCGGCAGTTATCTGTGATAATTTTTTCAGAAGCTGAATTACTCCTGAAAAGAAAAATCTTTAAGCTGTCCGTGGTTTTCCCAACGTCCTTTTTTTAGAAGAAAATAATCGAATGAGCCATCTGCAACACTGTATTCCGGGATGTCGGAAAGTTTACTCAATGCTTTTCCAAGATGACTGTAGACGAGATAATTTCTTTTGGGCTCAAATCTTAACAACATCGTTGCTACTTCTGAAAAGTGGAAAATTAACCTGTATTGCGGGGTATAATCCAATGCTGACATTTTAAAAAGAGGCGCTCCAAATGAAAGTTCATTTTCTTTATTAATCCATATTACATCAACAATTTTCCTGTTTAAAGTACCGTTCATTCCATCATAGCCGAGTATATTATAATACACATTGCCTTTTCGTTTAATTGTTTGAACCTGATAATACAAGCATCCAATCCAGGTTGAGGCATCATTTTCACTAAATAACGAATCGTCTTTTGGCATATTGTCAGTTAACCATTCAGTTTGGATTGTTTTCTTAACTTTATATTGAACGACACCGTTATTGTAAAAATTATGTCTGTCGTCAATTACAACCCAGGTTATGACTCTCAATCGGTTATCATCTGTTCTGATAAAAGAAATCAGTTTATTGATAGAATCAAAAGGATAATTGAAAGAATTCGGCAATTCAAGCGCTGCTGAAAGTGTTTCCCTGAAAGCTTTTGAAGCTTCTAATCGTCGACTTTCATCCGGGAAACCACGAAGAGTATCAGCATAAATTTTCAATTCGTTTTCATATTCACGCAGAACAGAAAAACCAGTTGTATCATGCTGGCAAAATCCTGAAAAAGGCAATAAAAAAAGTAAAATGAAAAGCTTACGGGTCATGCTTTTAATAACGTAACTTAACCTTATTTATTATAAGCGATTTACACTCTTTCAATAACAAGTGCACTTGCACCTCCACCACCGTTACAAATAGCTGCAGCGCCAATTTTTGCATTCTGTTGTTTTAATACATTGATTAATGTTACTACAATTCGGGCTCCTGAAGCACCTAATGGATGTCCAAGTGAAACTGCACCGCCATTGATATTTACTTTTTTACTGTCGAGTCCGAGTATTTTATTATTTGCAAGACCAACTACAGAAAAAGCTTCATTAAATTCGAAAAAGTCAACATCCACAAGCTTTAATCCGGCATTTGCAAGTGCTTTAGGAATTGCTTTAGAAGGTGTGGTAGTGAATTTTTCCGGTGCCTGTTCTGCATCAGCAAATCCTCTTATTTTAGCCAATGGTTTTAAGCCAAGACTTTCCATTTTTTCTTTGCTCATCAATATTACAGCAGCTGCACCATCATTCATTGTGCTTGCATTTGCTGCAGTAACAGTACCTTCTTTTCCAAAAGCAGGTTTCAATGCCGGTATTTTATCGAAAAATACATTTTTGTATTCTTCGTCATGGTTAAATTCAGTAATATTTCCTTTGCGGTCTTTTATTTCAACCGGAATCACTTCATCTTTAAATTTTCCTTCTTCCCAGGCTGCTGCTGATCTTTTGTAAGATTCAATTGCAAAAGCATCCTGATCTTCTCTGCTGAATTCATATTCTACTGCACAAGCATCAGCGCATACACCCATAAGTTGCTGACTGTATACATCAAGTAAACCGTCGTTACTAAGTCCATCAACCATTTCAAAATTGCCATATTTATGGCCAACCCTTGAGTTTGGAAGATAATGCGGAACCATACTCATATTTTCCATACCACCAGCAACAACAACATCAGCCATACCCAGCATAATTTGCTGAGCACCAAGAGTAATTGCTTTCATTCCACTGGCACAAACTTTATTAATTGTGGTGCTTGTAACTGAATCCGGTAACCCCGCAAATTTAGAAGCCTGCCTTGCCGGAGCCTGTCCAAGACCGGCTTGCAAAACACTTCCAAAATATACTTCTTGAACTTCATCACCTGATAAACCAATTTTATCAAGAGCACCTTTTATTGCTGCTGCGCCTAATTTTGTTGCAGGTACAGTGCTAAGTCCGCCCATGAAGCTACCCAATGCGGTACGGACAGCTGATACGATATATACTTCTTTTGACATTTAATTTTTTTCTGCGAATTTAATCTTAAATA
>JACMRS010000337.1 GCA_014376345.1 Bacteroidia bacterium
ATCTAGTGTTTACTGTGATTTGGATGATTTGTTACAATCAAAATGGTTATTTATTTAAGTATTGCAAAAAATTAAATATAACGTTTTTATCAGAATTCAACTAAATTTTGTGCTGCATTAAGTCCAATTAAATTATTAATTCATGTTTATTAATCAAAACAATCACAATATTTTTTATCTTTACAACATTACTTCTTTTATGACCGCTCCTAAAAAAAACCGGAAGACAATCAGAATCATATTTGTTTCTGTGATTGTTATCTTAGCACTAGCTGCCCTGACATCCTACACAATGGTGAAAGGAAAAGCCATTACAATAGATTCTCAAAAATATCTGGTGCTGCCCGCCGGCTCAACTCTGGCTGATCTGGAAAACAGACTGGTGAATGAGTTCGGATTAAAATACCCGAAAGCATTTCATATTCTTGCACAAAAAATGAATCTGGGAAAACATTTGCGGGCAGGAAGATACACGCTGATGCCGGGCATGAATAATCTGGAAATAGTGAGACATATCAGAAGCGGAGGTTTGCGTACAACAGATCTTGTAATCAGAGGACTGATGAGCAAACGTGATCTGTGTAATCTTCTTGGAAAAAACCTTGAACCCGATGCTGAAGATTATATGTATTACCTGAGTTCTATAGATACAGCAAGACTGCATGGCTTCAACGACAGCAACAGTCTTTGTATGGTAATTCCGGACACCTACAATGTTTACTGGATGTCGAACCCTGATGATTTATTCAAAAAGCTTTACGGTGCTTATAAAAAGTACTGGAACGAAACCAGGTTACAAAAAGCAAAAGCAGCCGGACTTACCCCTGTTCAGGTTTCTATTTTAGCTTCTATTGTTGACAAAGAAACTTCTAAAGAAGATGAAATGGCAACAGTGGCGGGATTGTATATAAACAGATTAAAACAGGGCATTAAATTGCAATCAGACCCTACCGTTAAATACGCTATTGACAGTCCGCTTTTAAAAAGAATTTATGACAAACACACAAATTTCCCTTCTCCTTACAACACCTATTACGTAAAAGGATTACCACCGGGGCCGCTTTGTATTCCAAGTATGCAATCATTAAATGCAGTATTAAATTATCAGGAACACAACTATATTTTTATGTGTGCAAAACCTGATTTTTCAGGGTATCATAATTTTGCAGTCACCGATAAAGAACATGCGCTAAATGCAAAACGTTACCATGATGCACTTGACAGGCTTAAAGCTAGTCAGGGTCAATAAAAAAAGCATAACTTTGCTGCCCGATGCGCATAGACATTATTACAGTACAACCTCCCCTACTTGAAAGTCCGCTCGGGCATTCAATAATCAGGCGCGCTCAGGAAAAAGGACTGGCACAAATCGTCATTCACAACTTGCGTGATTATGCGATTAACAAACACGGTCAGGTTGATGATTACCAATTTGGTGGCGGTGCAGGAATGGTTTTAATGTGCGAGCCGATTGCGACTCTAATGGACAAACTTCTTGCAGAAAGAACCTACGATGAGGTAATTTACACTGCCCCGGATGGTGAAATATTTGATCAGCCAATGGCGAATTCTCTCTCTTTAAAAAAGAATCTGATTATTTTATGTGGCCATTATAAAGGTATCGATGAGCGCATTCGTGAATATTATATCACTAAAGAGATTTCAATTGGAAATTTTGTACTGACAGGTGGTGAACTACCTGCAGCCATTATTTCAGATTGTATTATCAGACTTTTACCCGGTGTTTTGGGAAATGAAGAATCAGCATTATTCGATTCTTTTCAGGATAACTTACTTGCACCTCCTGCTTATACAAGACCTTCTGACTTTCGCGGCATGAAAGTACCTGAAGTCTTGCTGAGCGGTAATTTCAGACTGATTGAAGAATGGCGCATGGAGCAGGCAATTGAAAAAACAAATCAAAAAAGACCGGAGATGAATTCCGGCGAAAATTAATTTATAAAAATATGAGTTTAGTACTTACCCGACCACTGGTTATTTTCGACCTTGAAACTACAGGCATCAATACTTCTTACGACAGAATCGTAGAACTTTATCTGATAAAAGTTAATCCCGACGGAAGCAAAGAAACTGTAGAGCAACGACTGAATCCGGGCAGACCGATTCCGCCTGAATCATCTGCAATCCATGGTATCTACGATCACCATGTTGCCAACGAACCAACATTTAAAGACAAAGCCGTAGAGTACAATAATTTCTTGAAAAATTGTGATTTTGCAGGATTCAACAGCAACAAATTTGATTTCCCAATGCTGGTAGAAGAGTTTTACAGAGCAGATATTGATTTCGAAACAGACAGCAGAAAATTTGTTGATGCACAACGCATATTTCATTTAATGGAGCCAAGAAATTTGTCTGCTGCATATAAATATTACTGTGAAAAAGACCTTGAAAATGCGCACTCAGCAAAAGCTGATACTGAAGCAACCTGGGAAATTATTCAGTCGCAACTAGTTAAATATAACAACCTGGAAAGCAATGTAGATTTCCTGCATAATTTCTGCGGACAAAGTAATTTAGTTGACCTTGCAGGAAGAATAGTTTACAACGAAAAAAAGCAGCCTGTTTTCAATTTCGGAAAACACAAAGGCAAACCTGTAACTGAAGTTATGAAATCTGAACCAAGCTATTATGATTGGATGATGAAGGGTGATTTTCCATTACAAACTAAAAAAGTTCTTACAAAATTAAAGTTGAATCAGCTCAATACGAATGGCTTCTAAAAATACATTTAAAAGCTGGATCATTTATGAAGATGACAACCTGTTGATGGTAAATAAACCCGCAGGTATTTCTTCATTGCATGAAAGAAACGACACTGAAATCACATCAGTTATAGGACTGGCAAGGGATTACAGTGGCGATATCCAACTTTGTCACCGCCTGGACAGAGAAACTTCAGGATGTTTGCTGATGGCTAAAACTCCTGAAACATACAGGCATATTGCCATGCAGTTTGAAAGAAGAAAAATCAAAAAAAAATACCATGCAATAGTTGAAGGAAATATTGAATTTGAAAATCTTGAAGTGAATCTGCCTTTATTTACAGACAGCAAACGCAGAGTTCAGGTAAGTCACAAAAACGGAAAAGATTCACTGACGATATTTAACACACTTAAAACATACGAGCATTTTAGTTTAATTGAATGTGAACCTGTAACAGGCAGACTGCATCAGATTCGTGTGCATTTAGCATCGCAAAATGCACGAATTGTTGCTGATGAACAATATGGAGGCAAACTCCCCTATTTGTCTAGAATGAAAAGAAAATTTAAACTTTCAAAAGCCAATGAAAATGAATCACCGATTTTAAATCGCGTTGCTTTGCATTCTTTCAGTCTTGGTTTTGAGGATATTGAAAACAAACCAATGCATTTCGAATCAGCCTATCCAAAGGATCTTGAAGTTTTTGTAAAGTTATTAGAGAAGTACGATTCTTAAAACGCCTACCGATAGCTTGTAGTTAAAACAGGAAAATTTTACAGTAATTTAAAGCATCAAAGAATTCATGTTGTATAAATTTAAAATTATTATACTGTTAAACATTGCTGTGTTCAATTATAATTTTATTTTAAATCAATTGACCTCAAATAGTATTTTTTCTCAATGATGAATAAATTTCCGAGAGAATCATTACTAACAATTTCATCTTTAAAACTAACTAATCCAATATTTTTTGTAAAATAAAATGATGATGTATATTTAGTGTTTTGAATAAATGGATTGGTTTGACTTTCTGATCTTACAATATCAGACTTAAATACTTTAAAATTACCATAAGGTACAATTATATTTCTCAACCCCGGATAAAAAGCAGTAGCTACATTAGGGTGAAAAGGTAAAGCATTATATTTAAAACATTCAGATTCTGATGCGCTCGAATCAAAATTTTTCATATCATATAATGGTATAAGTGATGAAAAATAATACCAGTACATTGTATATTTATTAATTGGCCTGTTGCCGATAATAAATGAATTGAATGCATTAAAATAATCAGGATTATCATCAAAGCTGCAAAGAAAGAAAGTGTCCGCTCCGAAAGTCATAGCTGTATCTTTATAAACTTTAAAAGTCTTGGTACCCTCTACAATTCTTATTGCATTGCTGTCTTTAGTATAATCGAAAGTCCATATATTGCCAGTTTTTAAAGGCATAAATAAAGTAGCATCAGGATATGAAGGATTAGTCACAGTGGGGGTGTCAGGCTTTTTACATCTTGCCAGACACCCCACGATCAATAGAAATATGAATGTATTTTTAATCATCAAATGTTAAATCAAAAATTACCATTGACATAATTCTTTATTTCAATTAAATATTTGAATAGTAATAAAAATCCATCTAACCCATCAACAATTCTTTTGCATTCGCAAGTGCATTGTCGCCTGGGTTATTACCGGATAATATCTTCGCCACTTCGATAATTCTTTCTTCCGGAGTTAGCTTTTTAATACTTGTTGATACTTTGCCTTCAATATCTGATTTATAAATAAAGAAATGCTGATCTCCCTTTGATGCAACTTGCGGTAAATGCGTTACTGCAATTACCTGGTGGCCCTTCCCTAACTGATGCATCATCAGTCCGATTTTATGCGCTACTTCACCTGAAACTCCGGTATCTATCTCATCAAAAATTAGAGTTGGCAAACTCGAATTTTCTGCAATCACAGATTTAAAACACAGTGCAAGTCGTGAAAGTTCACCACCTGAAGCTACCTTATTTAAAGGCTGTGGTGGCATACCTGCATTTGCTGTAAAGTAAAAACGAATGGTATCGCTTCCCGCTTCATTATAATGCCCCTCCGGCATTTGTTCTGCACTAATTGTAAATTCAGCTTGTTTCAACTCCAGATCTTCAAGCATTCCTGATATTTTCTTCTCAATTAATGGAATTACCTTCTTTCTTGCTTTTGAAATTTTAGATGCCTCCGATGCAAGTCCTGCTGCAGATTTAACTACATCAAGTTCTGTGCGCTCCAACTCCTCATCAATATTTCCAATTTCAAGAAGCTGCGATGATATATCGCCAAATATTTTTTCTAATTCATCCAGATCATTGGCACCATGTTTTCTTTTCAGTGTCTGAAGTAGTTGCAACCTTTCATTTAAATGGTTAAGTTTTGCCGGATCTGCATTTGAAGCACTTCTTAATGCTTCCATTTCACGCGAAAGATCCTTTGCCTCAATTGCAAGCTGAGACAATCTGTTATAAGCAGTTTCAAGTGCTGCACTTAAATTACTAATTGGTTTTATTCTGTTTTTTAATTCAGTAACCTGATCAGAAATACTTTGTTCTTCACCATATAATTTTTCAGCTACATAAGCTGCTTGAGTATCAATTTCATCGGCGTTACTGAGAACAGCAAGTTGCTTTTCCATTTCTTCCTCTTCGCCCGATTTAAAACCGGCTACATCCAACTCATTACTCAGAAATTCGAGGTAATCTTTTTCTTTTATCAGTCTGCTTTGTGATTGTTTCAATGCATCAAGCGCATGCAGCTTTTTTAAATGCTGCCTGTAAAGCTGTCCGAATTTATTTGATTGCTCTGTAATTCCTGCAAAAGCATCTACCAATCCTGTTTGAAATTCACTTGTATTTAATGCAGTATTTTCATGTTGAGAGTGAATATTTACAAGCCTTCCGGAAAGACTTCTTAAAACCGCAAGTTGTACAGGACTATCATTAATAAAAGTTCGGGATTTGCCGGCGGGATTAATTTCTCTTCTGATAATTACTTCATCAGAATAATCGATATCCAGTTCTGCAAATGCTTTTTCAAGATCATACCCAGCAACATCAAACAAGCCTTCAACTATGCATTTTTCACCAAATTCTGACTGTGTGCGAATACCACCTCTTTCACCTAATATCAAACTCAAAGCATCAAGAAGAATACTTTTTCCGGCACCTGTTTCTCCTGTTATAATATTCAGTCCTTTACCGGGAACGAAAGTGAGTTCCCTGATAAGAGCAAAATTTCTGATTCTTAATTCTTTTAGCATAACGAGGTTTTATTATTAAGAACTCAGCACACTTGCAAGGTTCCATAATGTGGGGTTAATTTCTTTTCTTTTGCCTATTGCTTCCTCAAAAGAAGTCAACACAACTTTATTATTTACCAGTCCAACACATTTTGAAGATTCTCCTTTTAAAAGATTTTCAACAGCTGCATTGCCAAGCACTGATGCCAGTATTCTGTCGTTTGCAGTGGGACTACCTCCTCTTTGTAAATGACCTAACACGGATACTTTTTCATCAACATGCGGAAATTCCTTTTTGAATTTTTCAGCAATTTCAAAGGCTCTTCCAAGTTTTTCACCTTCTGCAACAACGATAATAGAGAACTGTTTATTTTTACGCCGTTTGCTTTTAAAATGTTCTATTAGTAAGTCATAATCATTGTCAATTTCCGGGAGTAAAATTCCTTCGGCACCTCCGGCAATTCCTGAATTGAGGGCAATAAAACCTGAATCGCGTCCCATCACTTCAATAAAAAAAACTCGGTTATGAGAATCAGCGGAATCGCGTATTCTGTCAATGGCCCAAAGAGCAGTATTTACAGCAGTATCATACCCAATTGTAAAATCAGTGCCGTACAAATCATTGTCAATAGTACCCGGGCAACCAATACTGGGAATTCCAAAATCCTTTTCAAATTCGATAGCACCTGTATAGGTACCATTTCCACCAATAACAATTAGACCTTCAATGTCATGTTTAAGAAGATTTTCATGGGCTTTTTTACGGCCTTCGGGTTGCATAAAATCCATACATCTTGCACTTTTCAGAATAGTGCCACCATATTGAATAATATTAGCTACATCATGTTTTTCAAGACGCGTAAACTCATTGTCTACCATTCCCTGATAGCCACGTTTTATTCCATGCACTTCAACCTTATGCGAAACTGCCGTTCTCACTACTGCGCGGATACAAGCATTCATGCCTGGCGAATCGCCTCCGGACGTCAATACTCCAATGGATTTCATTTTACAAATATCAATAAAAAAGTCCCGGTTTTCACCGGGACTTTTACACATTTAATTATTTTAAGAATTAATTTTTGTATCTGAAACTAACGTAATCTTTTAAATCATTTGCTGGTGTGATAATTACATCATTAATAGCAACAAGATAGTAAGGATTAACTCCAGCTCTGCTATCGTTAATTTTTACAAGCACTAGATCACCAACTTTAAGAACACCTGTTAAATCAGAAATTTTTCCTGAATTAGCATTCCATGCAGCAACCAGTTCTTCATCTTTAGTGAACTGAGCATAAGTTTTTCCATTCAAAGTTGGAGAACCTGAAATGTGAATGTATTTTGTAGTTCCGTTGTCGGCTTTCCAAGTTGCAACGTAAGCTGCTGTACTGTTGTTATCAAGAATATCTCTTCTCAATTTGTTAGATGCATCAGCTGCAGAAAGGTCAACTTCTGAAGTGTTATCAAAT
>JACMRS010000338.1 GCA_014376345.1 Bacteroidia bacterium
CCCATGGGGTCCATTACACCTCAACAGCACAATCTTACCCTTCTCTTCCTTGGGGCTATAACTTAGACCACTTGAAAAATTCTCTGTAAAGGTCAAATTTTGGGTAATAAAGCCACTAAAATTATGTTGACAATCTTCCGACATAAGCGTAAATACTCTTTTAGCAAAACCTGACCGACCTTCCTTCATATCCTTTGGAACATCAACAACAGTTTTGGGACAGCTAATTAATTCTTCTATAAGTTGATCAGTAAACATGAAAACCAAAAATAGCAAAATCAGTTTCTTGGTAATACTTTTTATTTAAATCCCCTCTACATAACGGGCAAACAAAACAAAAAGGCTTATCTATTAATCGTGCAGGGCGAATACAACTACTGCTCAACTGTCTGTATCCTTTAGCTAAACATCCATTCATGAATTCCGGATTCAATCCGGTAAACCATTTACAACCGTAGATGCAGACCTATGTTTGATGCGTTCCCAAGGGTTATCCCGTTCTTTAGGATAGATGTTGTTTTACGAATAAGTAGCGATTAAAACCAGCTAAAAAACCTTAATCCAGTTTATTTAAACCAAGTAGTAATTGGGGTAGATTTTTGCAACCAATGATTAAATTGGATAAAAAAATCTTGTTAGAAATACAAAACGCCGGAATAGTAGACCGGCGTTTTGAGTGTTTCAGTAGTGTATTATGGAGGTATCATTCCTTTAATGGGCTTGATGCCTCCCTTATTATAGGAAGGTGTATTAATACTTCTGAATTACGCGATAAACAAAACGTTCAACCTCTCCTACTACACCTGCTTCTGCACGTCGTTGTTTCATAATATCTGAATTCCAAAAAACTTTTGCTGTATCATAGTTATTAATTCCCGCTACCATTACCACTTTATGATTATCATCTACTTCATACCCATAAGCCCTGTCAGTAAGACCATTTTCAGTCCGAAGTTGCTTACCGGTCTCAAAAGCTTTTTTCCAGGCATCCCAATCCTTTACTGAAAAAAAACTCATGCATCGGAGATCTGACATATTAGGCGACATATCCTGATATACTACAGTGGAAAAGGTATATTTCGGCGCACCTACTACATAACCTTTCTGCAGGGCTGTTTGTAGAGAGGCTTCTTCTGTGAAGGCTTTTGCTTTTGCCATATCATCCGTTTTTAGCGCAACCATTATTACACTGGAGTCCTCTACTCCACGGCCAATTACATAATTCCGCAGTCCATTAGCAGTGCGCATTGAATCACGGGTGTCATACGAGGCTCTCCATTTTGCAAAATCTGAAACTTTGTACCGGACTACAACTATACCTTCCGGCGCAGTAATAATGTCAGATGCGTCAGGTGTTGCCACCGTACTTTGAGTGTTTGTACTGTCTGTAGTGCTGGTAGCTTTTTCAGCATTATTACAGGAAATAAGCAAGAGCGAAAATGCTGCCCACAAGAATCCATAGCGAAGTTTTACGATGTTCATTTTTTTAAGTTTTAATGATGATAAAAAAAACGAGGAAAGTGGTGTGCTCCGTCAGGTTAGAGTAATCAAAATAATAAAAATGAATCAAGAAAAACAGTTTTTTTTGATAAGGGAACACTTGGTAAGTATAATCTGAATCATTTAGTTGCAGTTGATTGTTTGTTTCTTTTTGCTTGCCTATCTCTGTAGAGTACCGATCTGCAAAGGCTCTCCGAAATATTGCCCATAGGGAGCCAAATGAAAATCCATCCTGCGCATGGTATTTGAAAACTAAAGATGAAAGACAACAACAGCTAAAATACCAACACTAGTTAATACCCGTTCTGCCAAAAGGGTGAACTATGTATTTTGAAGGATCACCCTCCACTTGTTAGTGCTCCGTTTATGCAAAGGCTTTCCTACGTCTGCGACTGTTAAGGGCCCCCTCCCAAATGTGTTCGCTTACCTTTACCTTTAAATAATTCAAGCATGCTTTCAAACAACGATATACTTAAAAAGCTTAGAATAGCGCTTGCTCTTCGTGATGAGGATATGTTGCACATTTTATCGTTAGCAGGATTTAACATGACCAAGGGTGCGCTAAACGATCTCTTCAGGCATGAGGACCACCCAGGCTATGTAGTTGCAGGCGACCAGGTACTAAGAAATTTCCTTGATGGTTTAATTATATACAAGCGTGGACCTAAAGGCCAATTGAAGGCCGCAGAAAACAAAATTTAAAGATGACTTATTTTGCAGATAAAACAGAATTGGCCCTGCTTTAAAGA
>JACMRS010000339.1 GCA_014376345.1 Bacteroidia bacterium
ACTGTTTTAATACAACACGAATTTGGATTGTTTGACCGCGAAGGAACGGAATTTCAAAAACTTCTAGAAGCAATTACAAAACCTGTAATAGTTGTATTTCACACTGTTTTACCAAATCCGGATCAGGTATTTAGAAAGAAAGTTATTGATATTGCTTCAAGTTGCGAAAGCCTGATAGTGATGACAAATAATTCATCTAAAATTCTGCAATCTGATTATAATATCGATGGAAATAAAATCAATGTTATTCCGCATGGCACTCACCTTGTAAAACATCTTGACAAAATAAAATTAAAGAAAAAATACAACCTTGAAAACAAAAAAGTGCTTTCAACTTTCGGATTATTAAGTTCAGGAAAAAGCATTGAAACTTCTTTAAATGCATTACCGTCAATTGTTGCAGAAAATTCGGATGTTAAATTCCTTATTATGGGTAAAACACATCCTGGGGTTGTGAAACATGAAGGTGAAAAATACAGAGAAATGTTAATAGCGAAGGTTAAGGATCTCGGTTTGGAAGAAAATGTCGAATTTATAAATAAGTATCTTTCGCTAGATGAATTGTTGGAATATCTGCAGTTAACTGATGTTTATCTTTTCACTTCAAAAGACCCGAATCAGGCTGTAAGTGGTACTTTTGCTTATGCTATGAGTTGTGGATGCCCAATAGTCTCAACTCCTATTCCACATGCGCTTGAAGTACTTGAGGATGCAGGAATAATTTTCGATTTCGGAAATTCTGAGAAACTTACTGTTGCTGTAAATAAATTATTGGGTGATGACGATTTAAGAACAAATATCAAATTAAACGGACTTCATAAAATGGCTGCTACTTCTTGGGAAAACACAGCTGAGGCACATGCTTTAATTTTTCAGAAATCCGCAAAAAATAATTTTCCATTGTGGTATAGAATTCCTGAAATTAATATCTCACATATTCAAAGGTTGACAACTGATTTTGGAATGGTTCAATTTAGTAAACTAAACAGACCTGATTTAAGTTCCGGTTACACGCTGGATGACAATGCCAGAGCATTGGTTGCAATTTCAGATTATTATGCGGAAACAAAAGATGAAAAATCGCTGCCTTTAATGGATATTTATTTAGAATTCATTAAATATTGTATGCAACCCGAGGGCAATTTTGTGAACTATGTTAATATAGAGTCGCACTACACCATGCAAAATACTGAAGTGAACCTTGAGGATTCAAACGGGCGTGCAATCTGGGCATTGGGACATGTTATTTCACTTGGAGACAAACTGCCAAAATCGCTTGTTGACGATGCCGAATCGATGATTAGAAAAACTACCGGTCACGCTTATACATTACATTCAACCAGAGCAATGGCATTTGCATTGAAAGGCTATTGTGGGTGGCATTCTGAGTTATTTTCATCAGAAGCTAAGGTTATGATCAGGACCTTTGCAAACAGACTTTTACAAATGTACAGACATGAGGCTGAAGAAGGCTGGCAGTGGTTTGAGAGCTATATGACTTATGGCAACGCAGTGCTTTCTGAAGCAATGTTAAGTGCTTATGTACAAACCGGAAACACTGATTATATGAATGCCGCTGATACCAGTTTTAACTTTTTACTATCTCATACCATGAAAGATGATGGCATCACGGCAATTTCTAACAGAAGCTGGCATTTTAAAGGTCAGAAACCGGAAAGATTTGGCGAGCAACCAATAGATATTGCTTACACAATACTTGCATTAGCTAAATTTTATGATGTCACCGGGGATATAGATTATCTCGATAAGTTAAGAACTGCTTTTTATTGGTTTCTGGGGAAAAATCACCTCGGGCAGATTATCTACAATCCTTCAACCGGAGGCTGTTACGACGGTTTAGAAGAAACTCATGTAAATCTGAATCAAGGAGCGGAATCTACCGAGAGTTACCTGATGGCGCGCATGACAACCGAGAAATATCTTTTATCAAATTCAACAAAAGAAAAAGAAGGAAAAACATTCTATAAAGAGGAAGATCAGGTTGCCCTTCCTTCTTAAGTTAAAATGAAGCTGTTATTTTCTTATTGAAAATTAACTACCTTCGCAAAGCATGAATTTTCTGTTTCCCGGTTTCCTTTGGGCTTTGTTGCTTCTTGCAATCCCTGTAATCGTTCACCTTTTTAATTTCCGGAGGTACAAAAAGATCTTTTTTACCAATGTCCGGTTTTTAAAATCGGTTACCGAAGAAACTAAATCAGGTAATAAGCTTAAAAAATTATTGATTCTGGCAACTAGATTGCTGGCTTTAACTTTTCTGATATTAGCCTTTGCACAACCTTATTTCCCTAAAAAAGATGTGAAGAAAGAGAAAGGTGCGAAAGCTGTCAGTATTTATTTGGACAACAGCTTTAGCATGAACAGTGAAGGTGCTGAGGGTCAGGTTTTTGAAGCTGCTAAAAACAGAGCAAGAGCTATTGTTTCGAGTTATGGAAATACTGATAAATTTCAACTCATAACCAATGATCTTGAAGGATCTATGATGCATTTTTCTACAAAAGAAACCTGCATTGACAACATTGATAAAGTTAAACTTTCTGCTTCAGTTAAAACACTTTCAGAAATTGTATCAGTTCAAAACAAAAGCCTGAAAGATCAACCACTTGACAATAGAATCAGCTTTATAATAACAGATTTTCAGCAAAGTATTTCAAATCTCAATCCCTCTGACCATGATAGCCTTATTGCTTATCGGTTTGTAAAAGTGGCTTCAATAGCTACCGACAACTTAAGTATTGACAGTTGTTGGTTTGTTAGTCCTGTTTTACAGGCAGGCTTGCCACAAGAATTGATGGTAAGAGTTAAAAATTTCGGTAATTCAGAAGTAAAAGATGCCGGTATTGAACTGGAATCTGATGGCAAAAAGAAAGGTCTTGCAACCTTGTCTATTGCTGCTTTTGGGCAGGCTGAAACTAAAATTACTTTTACTGAATCAACAACAGGTTTCCATAAAGCTACATTGAGTCTTACCGGCGACAGACTGAGTTATGACGACAAACTTTATCTTGCTTTTAATTTAAAAGAAAGCACCAAAGTACTGTGTGTCAGCCGCTCTCTTCCAGAAAAATTTGTTCATGCTGTATTCTCAAATGCACCGGGATTTGTTTTGACGGAGCAACCTGAGGCGGCAATTCAGTACAGTAGTTTTAAAAATCAGGATCTGATTGTTTTGAATGGTTTGAGTGATTTTTCGAGTGGACTATTGCAGGAATTAAAATCTTATATTGAGAATGGCGGAAACATTATGATTATTCCGGCATCAGATAAGCCTGCAACAATTTATGAAACCATCAATAAAACGCTAGGTATAGGCGGCATTGGAGCATTACAAAACACTGCTGTAAATGTAAGTTTTATAGACCGAGAGCATCCTTTATTTGGTAATGTTTTCAGAAAATATCCTCAGAATATCAATTTACCAACTGCCGAAAAATACTATAAAATCAATGGTGCCGGAGGTTCTGCTGTGATGAAACTTCAGAATGGCGATCCCTTTATTGAAAGTTATCAGAGAGCAAAAGGTTATGTGTTTATTAGTGCAGTTCCTTTAGATGATGCCTTTAGCAATTTCCGTTCGCATGCCTTGTTTGTTCCTGTAATGCTAAGATCTTCTTTAGTTAAAACCTTTAATTCAAATCTTTATTACGCTTCAGGGCAGACAGAATTTATTCCTGTTGAAAGTGTGGCAGAAAGAAACCGCAATTATGTTCTTAAAAACGGCAATACTGAACTTGTTCCGGAAATAGTTATCAGAAATAACCGTTCGGAAATTAATACTAATGGTGAAGTGGAAGTAGCAGGACATTATGATCTTTCTGAAAGAGGAAGCGATAAAAGTCTAGAAGTGATTGCATTTAACAACGACCGCAGAGAGTCTGATACCAGGCTTTTAGATGATGATGGAATAAATTCTATCAGCAAAATAATGGATGCTTCACTGTTTACAGAAACACAGGAAGCATTTACCAAAGCAGTGGCACATATTGAAAAAGGAACGCCTTTATGGAAATGGTTTATTTTTTTAACTTTGATTTGTCTAGCAATTGAAATACTTTTGATCCGGTTTTTTAAAGTTTAATGAGCACAGTATTACTAAAAAATATCACCGTAACAGATCCGAATTCTTCTTATAACAATAAGGTGATAGATCTTCTTATTAAAGACGGTATCATTACAGATGCAGGCTCCGGTCTGAAGGCGGTAGATGCTGAAGTTCATGATTTTAAAGGATGTTATGCATCTACGGGTTGGCTGGACCTTCGGGCACAAGCACCAGATCCGGGTTATGAATTTAAGGAAGATCTTCAATCACTCCAGAATGTTGCAGCCTCAGGCGGATTTACAGCAGTTTGCGTGCTCCCTTCAGGTAAACCGGTAACTCAAGGAAGATCTGCTATTGAATATATAATTAATAAAGGCAGACAAGGAGCCGTAGAGTTGTTGCCGTTAGGAGCAATTACTCAAAACCTGACTGAAGAAAACATCACAGAAATGTACGACATGAAAGTGAGTGGTGCGGTGGCTTTCAGCAATGCTAACCATCCTGTTTCCAATGCAGGCGTAATGAGCAGAGCAATGCTCTATGCTACTAATTTTAATGGCTTAATTTACAGTCTGCCACATGATGAGGCTATAGCAGGAAAAGGACAAATGGCTGAAGGCCGTATGAGTACATTTCTTGGCATGAAAGGCATTCCTGTAATCGGCGAATTGCTAATGGTTCAGAGGGATATTGAACTGGCAAAATATAATAACTGCAGGGTACATATTTCGAAAATATCCTGTTCAGAATCAGTAGATTTAATCAGAAAAGCTAAAAAAGAAGGCATTCAAGTAACTGCAGATGTTGCAATTATAAACCTGGTGATGTCGGATGAATCACTCGAAAGTTTTGACAGTAACCTTAAAGTACTTCCACCCCTTCGCTCTCAAAATGATATTGATGCACTGATTGCGGGCTTAAAAGATGGCACAATTGATGCAATCAGCAGCGACCACACACCGGAAGATATTGAAAATAAGGTGCTGGAATTTGATTATGCAGCTTTTGGTGCAATTCAGCTTCAGACATTATTTTCTCTGGCTTTAAAAACAACATTGAGTCTTGAGGAAATAATTAAATGCATCTCAATTAACCCAAGGAAAGTTCTTGAACTTGAAATTCCCTCAATAACAAAAGGAGAAATAGCAAACATTACCATTTTCAATAATGATGAAGAATGGCTGTATAATTCTGAAAGCAATAAGTCTAAATCTTCTAACAGCTATTTTTTGGGAAGCACGCTAAAAGGCAAAGTTAAAGCAATTTATAACCGCGGTGAACTGGTGATAAACCGATAAATTAGGCTGACGTTTATTTTTTTTGTATCATCGTAAAATAAAATATAATATATGGAACCGGTAATAGATTCAGAAAACCAGATAAGATACGATGTTTCACCCTGGAAAACAGCTAGAAAATGGGGTGTGATAGGCGGACTGATGGGAATAATTTTAACTCTGAGCAGTTATTTTCTAAAATCCCAGCCTTTGGAAAAAAATACCTTTGAAGGACTTCTTGGGATTGCAATTGCTATTTTTATAGTAGTAATGGCTACCAAAGAGCACAGAGATAAAGACCTTGGGGGATTTATGAGCTACGGGAGAGGCTTGGGTGTCGCCACAGCAACCGGTTTATTTGTAGGTATTGTAGCAGCAATTTTTGCTTATATTTTTTATACTTATGTTATTGACTATTCTCATCTTATGTCGGCTGCCCTTGAGAGCGAACGTGATAAGCTAGTGGAAAAAGGTTTAACAGACGAGCAGATAGAAATGGGAATGAGCTGGGGGAAAAAATTCAGTTCTCCATCGTTTATTTCTATAGTTGCTATTCCTGCTACAGTCTTTTTTTATTTTATTATAAGCCTGATAACTTCTGCAATACTTAAAAGAAAACCTTCAGAATTCTAATGCTCAATATATCAATAGTAGTCCCATTATATAACGAGGACGAATCTCTTCCTGAACTTTCTGCTTGGATAAAAAAGGTGATGGAAGCAAATGCCTATACTTATGAAATATTATTTATTGACGATGGAAGTCGCGATAAAAGCTGGGAAGTAATTAAAGCACTTAACGTTGAAAATCCCAATATCAGGGGAATTAAATTCAGACGGAATTACGGCAAATCTGCTGCTCTTAATGTTGGCTTTAGTGAAGCAAAGGGAGATGTTGTAATCACCATGGATGCTGACCTTCAGGATAGTCCTGATGAAATACCGGGCTTGTATAAAAAAATAACCGAAGAAAATTTCGATCTGGTTTCAGGGTGGAAAAAAAAGCGTTATGATCCTATTACAAAAACGCTTCCGACTAAACTTTTTAATGCTGCAACAAGAATGGTGAGCGGTATAAAACTCAATGATTTTAATTGCGGTTTGAAAGCTTATAAAAATGAGGTTGTAAAAAACATAGAAGTTTATGGTGAAATGCACCGTTACATTCCGGTACTTGCAAAATGGAGTGGTTTCGCAAATATCGGGGAGCAGGTTGTTGAACACAGAGCCAGAAAGTATGGCACAACTAAATTCGGTTTAAACCGATTTGTAAATGGCTTTCTCGATCTGATGACGATCTTTTTTATGAGTAAGTTCGGGAAAAAACCAATGCACTTTTTCGGTGTTTACGGAATGATCAGTATTATCGTCGGATTTACGATTGCATTATCACTTGGCATAGATAAACTTCACAGCATCAGCATTGGAAAACCTGAAAGGCTGATAACATCTTCACCATGGTTTTTTATTGGACTGAGTGCAATAATTATCGGCACTACCCTCTTTGTTGCAGGTTTTCTGGGTGAAATGATTTCTCGTACAGGCGCAGATAGAAATAAGTATTCTATTTCCGAAGAAACCGGCGGAGATAAATATTAATTTTATTGCAAATAATTTTATGGCTCTGGAGAATAAAAAGATAGTCATTGTTGGTCCCGGATACCCCCTTCGTGGCGGTCTCAGTACTTTCAATGAAAGGCTTTGTAAAGAACTTAACCTGAAAAACAACTGCAGTATTTTAAGTTTTTCATTACAATATCCTGATTTTCTTTTTCCCGGAACTACACAATTCTCAACAGATCCTAATCCTGTAGACATTGAAATTGATACCGCTATTAATTCCGTTAATCCTTTAAACTGGTTGAAGGTTGGTAATAAATATAAAAAGTTAAAGCCCGATCTTATTATTTTCAGGTATTGGATGCCTTTTATGGCACCGGCTTTAGGAACAATTGCAAGAAGAATAAAAAGCAATGGGCACACACGTATTGTAGCAATTACTGACAATGTTCTTCCTCATGAAAAGCATTTTTATGACAAGCCTTTCACAAAGTATTTTCTAAGTGCTGTTGATGGTTTTGTTACCATGAGCCGCGCTGTACTTGCAGATCTTGACTTATTTGTAAAGGACAAACCAAAACTTTACACACCGCATCCGATGTATGATAATTTCGGTGCGGGAATTGAAAAACAGGAAGCTAAAAAAGCATTAGGACTGGATCCTTCGTTCGATTATATTTTATTTTTCGGATTTATCAGAAAGTACAAAGGGCTTGATCTTTTATTGAAATCATTTGCAGACAAACGTCTTAGAAATCTGCCCGTAAAATTGATTATTGCCGGAGAATACTACGAAGATTCAGCGCCTTATAAATCACTGATTGATTCTCTTGGTTTGAAAGACTATGTAATTGAAATAACGGATTTCATTCCTAATAACGAAGTTTCCACTTATTTTTCAGCATGCGATCTTGTTGCCCAGACTTACAACAGTGCCACACAAAGCGGCGTAACGCAGGTTGCATATCATTTTAACAAACCGATGCTGGTAACAAATGTAGGCGGACTGGCAGAGTTGGTTCCTAATGAAATAGTAGGTTATGTAACAGACCGTGATCCTTTGAAAATTGCAGATGCAATTTTTGATTTTTACATGAATAAAAAAGAAGAAACCTTTGTAAAGAATATTTTACAAGAAAAGCTCAGATTCACTTGGCCGGCAATGGTTGAGGCAATCGAAAAAGTCAGCGGTCTTTAGAAGATTTTAAAGCACTCTGCCTTTATAAGCTTCCGGATCAAACTTATAGGGAGAGATTCCATAAAGCATAATCATTCTGGAATACCTGAAAGAATAAGGACAGGTTAAAACCACGACGATAAAAATACCAATTACAAGATACATAAAAGGTACTTCGTAAATGGCTATTCCTAGTATCCCTGCAAAAATCATTAGTCCTGTTGAAAAGGTGTAGCTAATGTACATGGCACCCCAGAAAAATCCTGTTTCATGCTCGAAACGAATGCCGCAAACCGGGCAAAATTC
>JACMRS010000340.1 GCA_014376345.1 Bacteroidia bacterium
AAATTAACGCTGTAAACAAGGGTTGAAGATAAATATATGTGCCAACAGTTGATGATCCGATTTTAATGACCGCCCAGGCTGTTAAAAGATAAGCAAGGAAAGTAGTGCAAAGAACTATAAATGTTATCTTGAAGATAATATCCTGAGGCATTGTTGTAAAATCTGCAGAAATAAGTTCACGGAAACCAAATGGCAATACCATCACTAATCCGATCAGAAAAGTCCATTTTGAAACGGTAAGTGTGTTGTATTTTCCAAGAAGCCTTTTTACCAGCACGAGGTAAAGCGCGTAGGAAGTTGCATTTAAAATGATTAAAATATCACCCGGCAATGTTTTGCCGCTGAAGTTGAAATCGGAACCTGCGATAAGTATTAAACCTCCGGTAGCAGCAAGTAAAATGCCTGCTCCTTTAATGATTGTTATTCTTTCGTGGTTAATTCCGGCTGCAAGTAAAACTACAAATACTGGGGTAGTTAACATCAAAACAGCACCATTTATCGGCGTGGTTATTTCCAAACCTTTAAAAAACATCAGCATGTTTGCGGCCACACCGAAAAGACTGCAAACTACCATCAGAAGCCAGTCTTTTCTCCAGTTTATTTTTTCTTTAATAAATATGCTGTGCACTATAAAAAAAAGAATAGCGGTAACTCCCACTCTTAAAGTTATAAAACCAAAAGCATGAAGATACAAGGGCATAACATCATGGGCTACTGTGAATGTAACGCCATAAGCCAGTTGAACCAGCAATAATGACAAATGTACTTTAAGATTTTTCAGAATATTATAAAGTGCAAAACAAGCGATTTAATTGAATCTTTTGTAATTTAAAGCATTAAAAAAGGCGGGTATTTTTGATACCCGCCTTTAAATATAATATTACTGATCTTAATAAACCAGGTTGAAATCAACCCTTCTGTTAAGTGCTTTTCCAGCTTTAGTTTTGTTATCTGCAACTGGTTTAGTTTCACCATAACCTGTTGACGTAAGTCTTTCAGCTGCAACGCCTTTAGCCTGAAGGTAAGTTTTTACTGAATTAGCTCTTCTTTGAGACAAGTCAAGGTTAGCTGCATCGTCACCAACATCATCAGTGTGACCTTCAACATAAACACTAGACTCAGGATATTCATTCAGAATTGAAACCAGTTTGTCAAGATCATCAAATGACTCAGCTTTGATAACGTCTTTTCCTGTTTCGAAGAAAATACCTTTAGCTGCAAGTTTGATTCTTTCTTTAACTTCTTGTTTAATTTCAGGGCAACCTTTATTAGCAAGAGTACCCGGTTTGTTGATACAACGGTCTATGTTGTCATAAACACCATCACCATCTGTATCAGGACAACCTTCGCCTGCAATATCACCTGCAACATCAGGACATTTGTCTTTTCTGTTTTCAATACCATCGCCATCTGTATCAGGACAACCTTTGAATACAGCTAGACCTTTGATAGCAGGACACTCATCATCAATATCAGGAATGCCATCACCATCAGTGTCAGGACAACCTTTAAATTCGATTGAACCAGCATTGTTAGGACATCTGTCTTCAGCATCTTTTATGCCATCTTTATCAGTATCAGGGCAACCGTTAAATTTACGTGGTCCTGCCTGGTTAATGCATGAATCCATATAATCTGGAATTGAGTCATTGTCGCTGTCTTTAGGACATCCGTCTTCGTTAACCGGAAGCTCGTAAGGTTTAGTTTTAGGGCAAAGATCCAATTTGTCAGGAACTCCGTCTTTATCTTTATCACGCATGCCACCGCCGCCTTCTGAAGCAGCTCCGAAATTATATACTAAACCAAATGAATGGTACATGTACATATCGTTGTTTTTATTACGTGTGTGTGTTCCATAAGAATATGGCTCACCATCCCATACATCATTAAATGTGTAGTTTGCCATAGACTGAAGTCTGATGCCAAATCTTGGAGAAAAACTATACTGAATTCCAAATGCTCCGGAAAGATTTCCTTGTCCAGAATATTTAGCAGAATAAGCATTAGGATCATTATCAAGTTGAGATTGAATATACAATGCTCCCCAACCAGCCATCAGGTAAGGTGTAAGTTTTCTGCCTTTTAGAATTTTAAAACGGATACCACCATTGAAATCTGTTATCTGTGCTCTGAATCCAGCTGCACTCTGAGGATAAGGAAGAAATGGTTTTTGTGTGTGAAAGCCCACTTCTCCAACAGATGCATAAAGTACTGCATCAAATGAAGGCGAAATATAATATCCCAGATTTAAGCCTACAGCCTGGTAATTAGGAGCATTTTGAAAGAAAAGAGAGGAACCCAGATCACCCTGATATTCTCTCAAACCTCCATTAAGCTCAACGCCGAATTTATGGTCGGCATTTTGAGCTCCTGCCGTGAAAATACTGCCGGCGAAAAGCGCTGCAACAGAAATACTTAGTAGTCGTTTTTTTAACATATCAAACTATTTAAAGAATTATGATTGAAATTTTACAATGGACAAATATAAAAAAATATTAATACCAAAAATGTTTTTTTAAAAAAAATTATACCATAAATAATTCAGAATAGTTACTTAATATAACCACTTTATGTTCCAAGTAGCCGTATTCATTGAACAGAGAGCTCAATAATAATCAAAAAATAAATTTATTTTAATTAGTTGGTAATATAGATGTAATTGGCATCCTGACTAACATTATAGGATTTTAATGGCTGAGTTGCTGGTCCGTTTACTACAAATCCGTCTGCCTGATACCTTGAATCGCAACAATGGTTGGTTTTTTTTCCGCAGTAGTAGTTGTTAAATGTTGCTGAATCAAGTTCAATTATTGCACAACTGGTTTCAGGATGAAATGTACAAGTTCTGTCGAATGCTAAGTATTTGTCATCTAAAGTATGTGCTAAAATAATGCCTTTGTAACCACCTGTTAAATATTTATAAGTGCCGGGTGTAGCTAAATAAGTGTTTTCAGAAAGAGATTTGAATACCTGTATGCTTACATAAACATAAGGTACATTGTTATTTACAGTAGTATTTTTCTTGCCGCAACTGCCCAAAATTATAAAGGCAATTAATAAAACTCCTAAATTAAATTTATTCATAATTATAAAATCCTTTTCCTGTTTTTTTTCCATGTAATCCTGCGTCAACTTTTTGTTTCTGAATCCTGTTTGGCCTGAACCTTGGCTCGTAATTAAAAAGCGCAAACTGGCTTTCAGTAACTGAATAATTAGTATCTATTCCAATAAGGTCCATTAGTCGAAACGGTCCCATTTTAAATCCGCAACTTTCCATGATAGTGTCAATTGTTGCAAAATCTGCAACACCTTCTTCCATCAGCTTCAAAGCTTCAACATAATAAGGTCTGGCAACTCTATTAACGATGAAACCTGGTGCATCTTTAGCCATTACGCCAACTTTTCCAAGCTTATCTACAAATGCTTTTGAGTCGGCAACAACACTTTCTTCAGTAGCTGCACCACTGATGATTTCAACCAGTTTCATTATTTGGGCGGGATTGAAAAAATGGATGCCGACTACTTTGCCGGGATATTTAAATTCTGCAGCAATTTGTGTAATAGGAATCGAAGATGTGTTGGTGGCATAAATAGTTTCCGGAGAGTTGAAATCTGCTAGTGTATTAAAAAGCTGGGTCTTCAAATCTTTCTTCTCCAGAATTGCTTCTATTATAAGGTCGGCTTTTACTTTACTTGCTTCATGCACATATTGTATCAGTGAAATTGCATTTAACCTTCCTTCTTCATTAATTTTATTCAGCTCAACCAGTTTAGAAAGTCCTTTTTCAATACCTGCTTTAGCTTTTACAAGCATTTCAGGTTTAATATCATAAAGTATAGTTTTGATTCCTGCCTGTGCACAAACCTGCGCTATACCTGCGCCCATGGTACCCGAACCTGCTATTGCTACTGTGTTTATTGTCATTATTAAAACTGTTTTTTAACAGTGCATTACAAATTTAATGCTTATTTGCCAATTGTCCGCAAGCTGCGTCGATATCCTTACCACGACTCCTTCTTACATTCACTATTAAACCATAGGAAGACACTTTAGCTGCAAATTTTTCGATTTTGTCAGCTCCGGATGATTTAAAATCTGCGAATTCTATTGGGTTATATTCTATTAAATTAATCTTGCAGGGAATTTTCCTGGCAAACTTAGCCAATTCTTCAGCTTCAGTCATA
>JACMRS010000341.1 GCA_014376345.1 Bacteroidia bacterium
GTTCGCGTTTTGAGTTAAAAAGGAATACTTCAGGAGTGCGTTCAGCACGGAATTGTTTTGCAAGTTCCTGAGTTTCGTCCTTCAGATATACGAAATTTTCATGATTAAATGAAACCAGAAGTTTTTTCATATTATCCATAGATTCTTGTGGATTTTGCGCTTCATCATTAGAGTTTATAGCCACAACAGCTAAGTTATCCTCTTCATATCTGTCAGCAAGTTTTAATATTCTATTCCAATATGCCTGTGCATAAGGACAGGTATTACTTGTAAAAACAACACAAAGAGCATATTTATCAGCAAATGTAAAATTGCTGTATGTTTCTCCATTGGTTCCCTGAAGTTTAAAATTAATCAGTTTATCTCCTATTTTCATATTTTTATTATTAAAAATTATAATTCGCAGCGAATATCTCTATTTGATTTAAATTATTTAGCTTTTTTCGCATCTTTATTCTTGCACAAATACAAATTATTTCGTTCTTTTACAGCCTAAAAAAATATATACACAAAAATGAGAACTTTTAAATTGTTGCTGATTCTTATTGCAGTCAGCCTTTCACACGCTGTTAATGCTCAATCCGGCTGGGATTACATCAAAAAAAATGATTTTGCCAGCGCTAAAAAAACTTTTGAATTAAAGTTAAAACAAGATTCACTTGACAAAGATGCTTTGAATGGGATGATATTTACTTCTTCAACTTCAGGAGATGATGTGAGCCTGAGAAAAAATCTTGATGTTTATACCCGCAATTACTGGGACGACAACATCTATCTTCTTTTCAATGACGACATTAGCTACATTCCAAAAAAAGAACTTGAAAAAGGCAAATTTTCTGAACGTATAAAACTGGACACTAAACTTGAGCAAGCCGAAACAGACGAATATAACAGGAAATTTGAAGAATCTAAAAAAGGTTATGAATCAGTAAACGGCAATTACAAATGGACTTATTTCGGACCCTTGCAGAATATTAATGGCAGCGGACATATTGAAAAATTTGAAGTTGAAACAGATGCCTATAATCCTGGTAAAACTTACAAAGATGAAAGTGGCGCAGAACTTAAATGGGTTAATCCTGCGATAAGCACAGGCATTTATGGTGTAAATCCAAAATCTGTTTTAAACAGCTATAACTCATCAACATATTATGCGAACATCTTTTTTAAATCAGACAAAAAGCAAACTATACAAATAAGATTAAAACGTTCAGAACCTATCAGAATCTGGCTGGATGACAATGAAGTGTATTCAAATAATGAATCTGTTCAGGCCGAATATGACAATGAAATAATAGAGGTTGAAATAGAAGCCGGCATGCACAGGATTTTATTAAAAAGCTCAGATTACAATACTAACTCAGGTTACAGATTAGGAGGATATGGCAGAATTGGCAGAATCGCTTATGGTGAAGAAGGTTATGATTATGAAGATTATGATTTTGACGATTATGGTTATAATTCTAACAGCAGCAATATTATTGTAAGACTGACCGATAAAGATGGTAAGCTTATTAATTTTGAAACTACCGACAAGGCTGATTACACCAAACACCAATATACTCCAACTGTTCAGAGCTTTCATGTTATTCAGCATTTTAATGATGAAATCAAAAAAGACCCTTCAAATCTGTTTAATTATTTTGCACTTGAAAGAGCGTATAAAAAATACGGACTCAGCAAAATGGCTGAACCTTATTTTGTAAAATACCTTAGAAGTCATCCGGATTTTGTATTTGCAAAATACCTTGCCTTCGACCTTTATTTATACAACGGGAAAAAGGAAACTGCTTATGGAACGCTTAATGATATCAATCAGGCAGAAACCCCGATATTTGATATTCTTTATGAAAAATTTACAGAGATTGATAAAGACAATGAGGATGAGAAATACTTTGCTGCTTTAAGTTACCTGCACGAACTGGCACCATCAAAATTCAGAGTAATCAATCTGACAATCAGGTATTATGAGAACAAAGATGAGAAAGAAAAAAAGGATGAATTTATCAATCAGGTTATCAAAGAATATCCTGAATACACGTACAGATTAGAAGACAGACTTGAAAAAAATCTGAAACAGAAAAGAAAAGAGCGCAATGATGAATTTAAGACAAAATCTAAAGTTCAATACTCTTATAAAGGAAATATTAAGGACACCAAAAAACACATCAAAAAATATTTTTCATATTATGATTATGAAGAGTTGATAGAACATTATGCAGGAAAAAATGAGATCTCAAAATCTCTGGCATTGTATGATGAACTTATTGCTATTAAACCTTACAGAACCTCAAATTACCAGCACAAAGCCGAACTGCTTCTTGAAGAAGAGCGCTACGAGGAAGCAATCAACGAAGTAAACAAAGCATTTACAATTTCTCCTTCAGATGGCAATTTATATGAGCTTCTTGGTGATATTTATTTCGAAAAGAAAGACAAGGAAAAAGCACTTGTAAATTTCAATATTGCAAAACATTATGGCATGCTTTACAGAACAGGCGGTTACGGACTTTCAAATAAAATAGAAAAAATAGAAGGGCCAAAACAAATGAAGAAGCTATTTAAAACTACATCTTTTCAGGATATTCTGGATAAAAAAAGCGACTGGCAAGAAAAATATAAAGACGAAGAATCGGTAATATTAATGTACACAAATGATGTTGTTAAAGACGCTGATAACAGAGTTGAAAATTTCTCTAAGTTTATGGTAAAAATATTAACTGATGCAGGTATTAATAAATGGCTTGAATACGATTTCAGTTTTATGGGAGAAGTTAAAAGTGCACGTATAATTAAAACTAACGGCTCAGAAGTAATTCCTGAAGGCAGCGGCAGTTACAAGGTTTTCAGTAATCTTGAAGTTGGCGATATCATTCAGGTTGAAGGCTCATCCAGTTACACAATCGACAAAAGCGATGCAGAATCTTTCTTCTCTTACACTACTTTTACTTTTGAAGCACCAATTTATTATTCCAAGTATGAAATTGCAGTTCCTGAAAATACTTTTCTTGGATATATAGTACACAAACTTCCGGGTGAAGTTCAAAAGAATAATGACAATGGTTTCACTCATTATAAGTGGGACTTTAATTATCTTCCAAAAGTAGCTAACGAAAAAAACAATATTGATCAGCTTGATCCGATTGCAAATATTATGATCAGCGACCTTCAGGACTGGTCTACAATTTCAAAATGGTATGAGCGCGTAACTTACCGCAAGCTTGAACCTACTTATGAAGTTAAGGAAATCCTTGATTCTATAATCACACCAACAATGACACAACGTGATAAAGTTGAAGCTATTTATAATTATCTTACAAAAGCCATTAAATATTCATCAGTTCCTTTCCTGCAATCGGGCCATGTGCCTAAAGATGCCGGTCAGACTTTATGTTCAAGAATTGGTGATTGCAAAGATGTGGCTACTGTTACAGTTTCCATGCTGAGAGAAGTTGGCATCGAATCATATTACATGCTTGTAAAAACCAATTATTATTTCATTCAAAAACATTTACCGTGCAAGTATTTCGACCATGCAATTGCAGCTTATGTAATTGATGGCAAAACTGAATATCTGGACATGACCACTGATTTTTATCCTTACTTTACCTTGCCTCAAATGGATGCAGGTGCATGGAGTCTGCCAATAAAATCAGGAACAACAGAGTTGGTTCAGCTTCCGAATGTCAACATTTTAAAAGACCGCAATTATGCTAATATTACTATCAATGCAGATTTGAATACTGACAGATCTGCTGTTATTAAAGCAAATGCTGTGAATACTGGTTTAGGCGGTGGTAACATTAGGGAGCGCTTTGCTAGTTTTAGTGAAGACGAAAGAAAAAACTTTATTTTGGATATGATGGGTAAAGGTATTTTTGATAACCTTACTTTAGAAAATTACAAATTCGAAAATATCGACAGTATCACACAGCCGTTAAGGTCGGATTTCAACTTCAGCGCTTTCAATTTCTGCGACAGACTTTCAGGAATGTTAATTTTCAGAGTGCCTTTTATGACTGCTGTAACAATGAAGCCTTCACTGCTTTCACAAAAACGTTTTAATTCACTTGATGTTACTGACGTTATTGACATTTCTACAACAACACAAAAAGTGAATGTTAATTTTCCTGCCGGCTATGCGCTTCTTGAAATGCCAAAGAATATTGCACTAACCAGCAAATTTGGCACTTATAATTTAACTTTTATAAAAACAGCAAAGGGGCTTCAGGTTGAAAAAACACAAACTTTTAATCAAAGCTATGTCAATCCCGAAGATTTTGCAGCGTTTAAAGAATTTTACCTTCAGATGCTGGATGCAGATTCAGGAAAAATCGGATTGAAAAAAGCATAATGACAACATCAGGAAAATTATTTTTACTGATATCAATGTTACAGGGGCTGCAAGTATTTGCAGCCCCTATTGATTCAGTCAGACTTATAAAAACAGATGTTACTTCATCCTTCAGAGGAGTCAGTGTTGTTGATGATAAAGTTGCCTGGGTAAGCGGCAGTAAAGGCACAGTAGGAAAAAGCAAGGACGGCGGCAATACCTGGAAATTTATTACAGTTCCCGGATTTGAAAAATCGGATTTCAGGGATATAGAAGCCTGGAGTGATAAAGAAGCAGTGATAATGAGCAGCGGCACACCGGCTGTTGTATTAAGAACTTCAAATGGCGGTATTAAGTGGGACACTTGTTTTTTCAGTACCGACACTTTGATATTTTTAGATGCATTTGATTTTCGCAATAATATTGGTTTAATGCTGGCTGATCCAATAAATGGAAGGCATACTATTTATGTTACAAAAAATAAAGGTAAAAGCTGGAGTCTGATTCCGGAAAACGAAAGGCCGGAAGCATTACCAGAAGAAGCGGCATTTGCTGCGAGTGGCACTTGTATCAGATTAACTTTTACAGAGCATGTGGTTTTTGTAACCAATATGAGCTGTTTTGTAGGTTCTTATTATAATGAGAAGCTTTATTTAGAAAAATACCCCCCTTTATTAATTAATTTAAATATAGATTCTTTACCTGCAAAGAAATACGTCAATACCGGAACTGAAAATAAAAACCTGACTTATGGGCTATATTCGGTTGCACTCAATGGAAATCTTGTTACAGGAATATATGGTGATTACAAAAAACCAAATGACAGTTCATTTGTATGGCAATATTTGATTTACAGCAAAAGTCAGATTGTAAATTCAGATAAAAATATTATCAGGGGTTACCGAAGTTGCATTGAAAGTTTGGGAAATGGCGTTTTCATTACTTGTGGTACAAATGGAATTGATTTAATAAAAAACAATAAAGCAATAATAATTTCTTTTACAGGCTTCAACACCGTCAGAAAAGCAAAAAAAGGAAAACTTGTTTTACTTGCAGGTGACAAAGGGAGAATAGCTATTCTCAAAAATTAGTCTTTATTTGCAATCAAAATATAAAATAAATATAAAATGAAAAGATTATTTACAATGGCAGCCATTTTTATGGCACTCAACTTTAGTGCATTTGCACAACTTACAAACGGGGGATTCGAAAACTGGCATCCCTTTATGGGAGCAGAAAACCCTGATGACTGGAGTAACTCTAATCAGTTAGCGATACCGGGTGGCGATTCTGCAACTTGTTTCAAAATTACAGACCGGGTAAGCGGCGCTTATGCTGTCAAAATCAAGTCTTTTTTTAGTACTGGACTAGGTGGTACAGCATCCGGTTATATTGTTAATCAATATCCTGTAAGCACACGACCTGCATCATTAAGATTTATGTATAAAGCATATTTCGCAAAACCGGACAGTTCTTATTGTTCAGTTTCATTATACCTGGGACCAATTAGTGATTTAACACTTGTTGGTTACGGTGATATTCTTCTAGATGCACAAAAAACAACCTACACAGCAGGTATTGCAAACATCAGCTACTTTAATGCTTCAACACCCGACAGCGCTGTAATCAGTTGCTATGCCGGCACCAATCAGAACAACAGTGTGCTTTATATAGATGACATCGGTTTGAGTTCAAATAATGCTTCTGTTAAAACAACAGAGTTAGAAAAAGTTTCAGTCTACCCTTCACCTGCAACTAATGAAATTAATATTTCAGTTGAAACACTTTCAACTTCTATGTTTGTAAGCATTATGGACATTACCGGAAAAGAAGTAATTTACGATAAATTAACTTCCCTAAACAGCACTTACAATATCAGTTCACTTGAATCCGGTATTTATACTTACAAAATATTCGATCTGTTAAACAACAGTCAGGCAAGCGGCAAGTTTTCGGTATTGAAATAAGTTTAAATAATTTATCAATAAAAAAGACAGCTTAACGGCTGTCTTTTTTTGTTTTAATTCCGATCGTTATTAAGAAAAGTCCTTTCGTCAAATCATATTAAGGTTTTGCAAAAAGACGCATTATTCATATTGCAAAATTTTTTTAATTGCATAAAAATAAATAATATGA
>JACMRS010000342.1 GCA_014376345.1 Bacteroidia bacterium
ATATCTTCCAGAAATTTAAGAAGTTTGTAAGGACTTTCATAAAAAATCATGGTACGCGTTTCATTTTCCAGCGATTTCAATCGGGTTTGCCTGCCTTTTTTAACAGGAATAAATCCTTCAAAAACAAACCGGTCGGCAGGCAATCCACTTTTTACAAGTGCAGGAATGCAGGCTGTGGCACCCGGCAAACATTCGACATGAACATTTGCTTTAATGCATTCGCGGGTTATCAGAAAACCAGGGTCACTGATTCCGGGAGTACCTGCATCAGTAATAAGTGCCATTGTTTGTCCACCCTGAATATCGGAAATAATCTGTGCTGTCTTTTGGTGTTCGTTGTGCGAATGAAAACTCCACAGAGGTTTAGTAATATTATAATGTTTTAAAAGTATTCCCGAATTGCGGGTGTCTTCAGCAAGAATGACATCACAGCTTTGCAGTATCTCGAGAGCTCTTAAAGTAATGTCCTTTAAATTTCCTACCGGAGTAGGCACAAGATATAATTTTCCCTGATCTGCCATTAAAAATCACAAATATAAAGCATAGATGTTAAGTAAATAAAGCTAAATTTTTATTTAACCGGTGTAAAACCAGGTAACTTATCAATTAGAAGCTCTTCAGGATTGGTATGGAAGAAATCTTTGACAACAAAAAACATGATGCCCCAGAGAATTACTGAAATAATCTGATATCTGACTATTCGGTGATGGTTACTTTCAATTGTGAGAGCAAGCACACAACCTACCGGAATACTCAATATCAATGGAGTTAAAGCTGCAATACCGATAAGTCCGAACCGTCTTCTTAAATGCACCAGAAAACGGTTTTTTCTTGTTACAATCTTTTTTTTATTTTTAGAAGGGAAACGCTTTTTAATTAGGATTTCAATTTTTTCTCCAAGAAAAGTAAAAGTATAAACACCTGCAATTGCCCCTGCAGTTGGAATAATAAAAGCTATAATCTGGTTCCACCCCATAGGAAGTGTACTGACAAGAGCCACAATATATTTAACTGATCCCAGAAAAAAGAGAGTCAGGATCTTCACTATTTCCATTATAGCTTCAAACTTAAAATATAATTACTTCATTTTAGTAATCTTTCTATAAAATTTAAAGTAAACAACATTGAAACACAAACAGACTTTATGATTCGGATATAATTTGCGTTATTTGCAGATCATTTCAATGAAACGTCTTCTACTGTTATCCGCCCTCTGCATGAGCATGATTAATGCCTCAGCACAGATAACTACTAAGAATGTTGTTAAAAAAAGAGTGAATCCAGGATTTACTAATGGTTGGGGACTTGATAAAAGATACTCATTTGACATGTTTGATACTTCTTTTTCAAACTTTCAGCAATACCATCCTTTAAGAAGAAAACTCTCATTTTTTCAGGATCTTGGGGATGTTGGAACACCCTATAAAAATTTACAATTTGAGGTTTATTCAAAACCTGGTTTTGATCTTGGATTGAATCCTTACAACGCTTATAATTTTACCCATGCAAATAGTTTGTACTTTAATGCGCCTGTGCCATTCACGTACTTTTATTATACTCAGGGCCGTTCGGGAGATGAGCGCAGCATGATTAATTTTGAGGCTCAGCATACTCAAAACATTAATAAGAACCTTAACATTGCGATAAATTACAGAAGCATTACAAACAATAGTTTTTATTTGCGCCAGAAAAGCAGCATGAAAAATTTGCAGGCTACATCTCTTTATACTTCTAAAAATAAACGGTATCAGGCAGCGGTTAATTTGGCCTGGAACAAAGTCATTACTCAGGAAAGCGGGGGAATATTAAAAGATAGTTTATCTGATAGTCTTTTCAGAAATTTTCCCAGAATTATCAGACCGGTTCCGGTTAGTCTTAACAATGCAAACAATATTGTCAGGTATCGGGAACATTCTATTAAACAATATTACTGGTTTGGAGGTAACAAACCAGATTCTTTCAATAAAAACTATTATCCGAAGTTCGGACTTACGCATACATTTATTATGCAAAAGCAAGCTGCTTATTACACTGATCAGGATAAAGACCGTTATTTTTATGATACGCTTTCAAATTATCAAAACTACAAAACAAATGACAGTCTGGGTATGCAATTATACAGTAACAGGGTTGGCCTAATTAAGCAAAATTATAATTTTTATGGGCTCTATTTTAATGGAGGAATTACTTATGATTATTTTAAAGTGTATCAAGGCGCCAATGCAATTAATTTTAGAAAATTTAATAATTACAATTTAAGTGCAGATGCCAATTTTATTTTAGATATTAAAAATAAATACCTCGGAGGCGATGCAAATTATTTTATTTCCGGATATAATGCAGGTGACTATTGTTTGAGAGGTTATCTTGGCGCATCAACTTTTACATCTAAATATAATTTCAAAACTCTTATTTCAGGAAACAGTCAACTAAAAACTCCAACCAGACTTGAAACAGCAACTCTTAGTAACCATTATACCTGGCAAAATGATTTTAATAAAACATTTACTAATAA
>JACMRS010000343.1 GCA_014376345.1 Bacteroidia bacterium
CCTGGTGGTGTAGGTAACGCATCAACCAATAAATTGTGGTTGTCTGCTACAAGTATCTCATATACAGACTCAGGTGTTACAGGTGCTACAAACAACCAGAAGGTAACACAATGGTCTGATATTTCAGGAAATGGAAACAACGCTTACCAAAGTAATTCAGCTAACAAGCCAACCTATAGAACAGGACAGGCGAATAATATGCCCGCTCTTAAATTTACAGGAAATACTTTTATCGATGCACTTCCTTTAGGCATGAGTTCTACAAGCAGCATGACTTATTTCATAGTTTTCAGAGATACTGCAGCAATTGGCGGTGGTGATAACGATGGCGCAGGTGATTACATTCTTGACAGGTACCCTGAAGCTAACAATCTTGCCAGTTTCAAAATATCTAACAGTGGTAATTACTATTACCAGAAAAGAACTGACAATGGATCTTATTTAGGTGGACCAAAAACTACAACATCGGTAAATACTTCAACTAAATTTGTTCAATTTGGCCGTAATTATGGTGTTAATTATACTTTATTTTATAACAATGCTTTGCAAGGTACTACTTCAGATGCTGATGGTGCTACAACGCCTCCGAACCTTAGAATTGGAAGACACTCTGTTGTTACAAATGGTGGTATTAAAGGTTTTGTAAGTGAAGTGATTGCTTATAATAAAAACCTGAATGCTGCTGAACGTATTATTGTCGGAAATTATCTTTCAGCTAAATTTGATATTGCAATCAGCTCAAATGATATTTATAAAATGGATGATGCTTCAAATGGCAATTATGATTTTGAAGTAGCTGGTATCGGACAAGTTAATGCTTCAAACTTCAGTGACGATGCTAAAGGAACAGGTATTTTAAGAATCAACCACCCTTCTGACCTAAACGACAATGAGTTTTTATTCTTCGGACATAACAATGGTGTTGGTAAAGCAACTAATAAATCAGATGTACCTTCAGGAGTTGATGCAAGATTTGACCGTGTTTGGGCTGTTTCTCAGCAAGGTAATGTAGGAACAGTTGACGTAAGTTTTGACGTTGCTGCTCTTGGGCCAATCAGCTCATCAAACCTTGTTTTACTTATTGATACTGACAATGATGGCTCATTTGCTGATGAATCTGCTGTTTCCGGCGCTTCACCTTCAGGTGGAATGTATACTTTTACAGGTGTTTCAGGTTTAACTAACGGCAGACGCTTTACATTAGGAACAGCAAACGCTACTCTTACACCACTTCCAGTAACATTTAATGATGTAAAAGCTAAATGTGTAAGCGGTGCTAATATCGTTACATGGTCTACTCTTACTGAAATCAATACTAATTATTTTGAAGTAGAACGCAGCAATGATGGTAAAGTTTTTGAAACTGCCGGCACAATTGATGCAGCAGGAAATTCTTCAAGACTACAGAATTATACTTTTGTAGATGCTAACAACAAATTTGAAGTTGTAGTTTACAGAATTAAAGAAGTTGATTTTGATGGTAAATCAGAGCTTAGCGGAAACTTCAGATTGTCATGCAACAAGCCTGTAACAGCTAAAGCAGCAATTTCTCCTAATCCTGGTGCAGGTGTTTTTACACTTTCAAATGTTGAAGAAAATACTGAAGTAACAGTAGTAAATGCATTGGGAGTTAGAATAATGAGTTTCACAAGTTCAGGATCAGCAGATTTTGATATGTCAGCACAGCCTGCAGGTATCTATTTTGTAATGATGAACAATGCAAACGGAACTGCTTCACAGAAAATTACAGTTAGCAGATAATATTGCAACTACACGATAGTTATTTTTTATCTTTGTTTTTTACCCGAAGCTGCAGACAAATGTCTGCAGCTTTTTTTTGTTAGAATATTTTCTCCTGATTAAATTTATCAATACATTGTTTTTTTGCAGTTCGCACAGCTCATACTTTAGTCTGCTTTGTATGCATTTTTAGTTATCTTAGCATTATTCTTTTGATTTAGCATGATTTTGCTTTTCAGATGTAATACTTTATTTCTTTTCTTCCGCCTTTACCAGTTTTTAGGTTTTCTGAATAAAACTTCTTTTCTTTGCAGCGGAATTCAGGTTTTTAACGTGTATACGCACGGATAAAAATTAAAAGGGAATCATGTGTAATTCATGAACATTTCCCGATGCTGTAAGCCCCTTCCTTTAATTTATTAAAGGAAAACTTTTTGAAAATAAGTCACTGATGCGGTAGCGTCGGGAAGGCTTCAAAAAGGGGGTAAGTCAGAAGACCTGCCTGCAAATCCACAGTATTCAGAGCTTTCGGGATGAAAGGCAATGAAGCATATCTTGAGAAATCAATATATTCTCTTTGTTCATTTCGTTGCTTTGTAAATTTTTATAAAGTGAAAGGAATCCTGACAATAACCGCTATGTTTTGCGCCACCGGCGCCTGGTGTCAGTCTGTGCCTGATTCTGCAATAGTTTTACCGGGAGCAGAAATTAAAATACAACGCGTTTCAGATTTCAATGCGGGTAACCGCACAGTAAAGTTAAGTTCCGGTGGATTTGGATCATTAACTAATTCTCTGACTGAAAACAATACTGTTTTTGTTAAACAATATGGTCCAGGACTTTTGTCAACTGCTTCTGTTCGCGGATTAAGCGCTAGTCAGGTTGCACTTTTATGGAATGGTATTAATATTCAAAGTACCATGCTCGGATTAACGGATTTTAGTTTGCTGCCTTCTTTTTTTACAGATAATGCATCAATCCAGTTTGGTGGCAGCAGCGCTGTTCATGGAAATGGTGCAATGGCAGGCGCTATCAGTTTAAATAACAGCAGAATAGTTCCAAATACATTGCAAGTAATTGGTCAGGCAGGTAGTTTTGGTTTAAATACACAAGGCATCAGAATGTCTTATGGTAAGGGGAAATTTTCCGGTCAAACCAGAGTTTTCAGATCTGATGCTGTAAATAATTACAGTTACCATGATTATTACAAAGCAGGTAATCCATTAATGAAACGCAATAATGCTGCTTTTATGCAAAACGGTTTCCTGCAGGAAGTTGAATTTGCTCCAGGTAAAAAAAGTTTGCTTTCCGGAAGGTTGTGGTACAATATGGCCGACCGCCAATTGCCTGCTCCATTGGGAAGTTCGGAAAATGCCAAAGAAAGACAGTATGATGATGCTACCAGAGCATTGTTGTCTTATAATTATAAAAGTAATAAAATTGAAATCAACGGCAGAACTGCTTTTCTGCAAGAAAAGATTAATTACTACAATAACAATCTGCCTACTTCTTACAGTATCGCGCGGTCATATATTTTTGAAGGTGATGTAAGTTATTCTATCAATAATTCAAATTCAGTATTAATTGGAATCAATCAAACATTCAACACAGCAAAAAGCGATGGTTATTTAAATTGGGTACATCAGAATATCAGTTCTGCTTATGCAGGCTGGCGGTTTTCTCAAGGCAAAGACAAATTGCTGACTACCTTCATGTTAAGGCAAATCATATCTGGGAAAAACAGAAAGCCTTTAACCGGTTCTGCAGGCGCCGAATACCAGCTAACAAAGGTATTGCGATTGATAGGTAGTGTTGCCACATCATACAGAATGCCAACTCTCAATGATCTGTATTGGTCTGCAGGAGGCAATCCAAATCTTAAAGCAGAGTCGGGCTTTAAGCAGGAGGGTGGATTCAGAATTAAACTGAAAAGACTGAGTATTGAAACGCAGGTTTTCAGAAATGCAGTTCACAATTGGATTATCTGGCTCCCGTCTCAAAATTCGGGTATCTGGTCGCCGGTAAATATACGCGATGTTACTGCCATGGGAGTTGAAGAAACAGTGAAATATAAACTGGAGTTTAAAAGGTTTTCATTAACCGCAGACGGCAGCTATGCTTATATCAGATCTATTAATAAAAGTGTTGAAAAAGGCAATGAAGCTATTGTAAACAAACAGCTTATTTATGTGCCTCAGCATATTGCATCTTTATGTATCGGAGCTGAAACTAAATCATGGAAGATTAAATTCTATAATAATTATACCGGAAAACGATTTACTACAACTGACAATAAGTTTTTCCTGCCGTATTATTTCATCTGTGATGCTGAAGTTTCAAAGAAATTTTTAATTAAAACTGTCCTGTTTGAAAGCGCTTTCAGGGTGAATAATTATTTGAATAAGACTTATGAAATTATTGAACGCAGACCCATGCCCGGATTAAATTTTACCGTCTCTTTAAAGGCTGAAATCAAGTTCAAAACCAAACTTAACAAAAATAAAAATATATAAATAAATGAAAAGAATGATCAGATTAACAGCAGTTGCACTTATGATAGTGGCAACTATTTCTTCCTGTAAAAAACCAACTGATGAGATTGTTGAGGCAGAAGATTACAAAGGTGTTTATGTAATCAATGAAGGCGCATTTGGTAAAGGTAATGGTTCGATTGGCTTATATAAAACAGGCAACATTACTTATCAGGATGATGTAACAAAAAAACAAACCGGACTTCCATTGGGAGAAACAGTTCAGTCTGTAACAAAAATAAATGACAAATATTTTGTTGCTGTAACAGGCAGTTCTAAAGTAGATATATTTGGTAGCGACTGGAAATTCATTAGCAGTTTAAGCTTTCCATCACCAAGATATATTTTGTCTGTAAGTCCGACAAAAGCTTACGTTACGAATGTTTTTTATAACAATATCAGTATTATAGATCCTACAACAAATACTATTTCAGCATCACAAATAGCAGTGCCAAGCGGAACAGATAAAATGGTTATGGATAGTTCTAAGGCATTTATTCTTTCAGGTTACGGTAAAAAGTTTGTGTATGTGGTAACAACTGCTGATGACAAGCTTATTGATAGTATTGATGTTGGTTTAAACCCTGCAGGTATAGTTGTTGCAGGCGGTAAAATTTATGTATTAAACACCGGTGATGCAACAAATTCTATTAAAGGCAGAATTTCAGTAATTGGTATTAATTCAAGAAAAGTTGAACGTTTTTATGAACTTGATGCAAGTTATTATGGAGGCGATCTTAAATATTATGGTGGTAATTTATATGCATCACTGGGTAATGATAAATTATATTTAATCCAACTAAACGCTACTTCTATGTCAACAAGCTTTATTACTGCTCCGGGTAGTATTTATGGATTTAACATCAATACAAACGGTGATATTTACATTGCCGACGCCGGTGATTATGTAAATCAGGGGAAAGTTCATATTTACTCTTCAGCAGGAGTTTTTCAAAAAACATTTACTGCCGGATTTGTTCCTAATGGTTTTTTCTTTAACGAATAAATAATTTATTTGCAGCACTTTCATCAACGGAAAGTGCTGCTTTTTATATGAAATATTTCTTCATTATAATTATATTAACATTTGTCTCCTGCAATAGTAAAAGGGAAAATAAAGGCACGGCATCAATACAATCCGGATCTTTAAAATACACAAAGTTCTTTTGCATTAAACAGTATAACGGGTACAAAGAAATTTTCTACCTGAACCCTGAAAATAGCAATGATACAACGGGCAAAATCATCCTCGTTTCTGATAGTAATCTTTTCAAAAATGATAATAACGTAATACGTATTCCTGTGCGTTCAGTTATTGCATTATCTTCTGTCTTTATTGGGTTTTTGGATGATTTGGGAGAAACTAATTCTGTTAAAGGAATTGATAATATCAATTATATCTGCAACACTTTTTTAAGGAAGCAATTTGAAGAGGGAATTGTAAAAGAAACTGGTGAAGAAGGGCAACTTAATATGGAAAAGGTTGCTTTGATTAATCCGGATGTTTTATTCGGGAGTTTGTTTGGAAGCAGCGCAGAAAAAGAAGCTAAGAATCTCTCTAAATATGGTATTCCAATGGCTGTTTGTAACAATTATCTTGAACAAGATCCATTGGCGAGAGCTGAGTGGATTAAGTTTTTTGCAGCTTTTTACAATAAAGAAGTTTTAGCAGACAGTCTTTTCAGTATTGTAGAACAGCAATATCTTGCAATTAAAGCACAAGCAACTAAAAATATTGTTCATCCTACTGTTATGACTGATGTGAAATTCGGTGATGCCTGGAATGTTCCGGGTGGTAGCAGTTATACTGCCAATCTCATTCAGGATGCCGGCGGGAAATATATTTTCATTAATAAAAATAAAAGCTACAATTATCCTTTAAGCATGGAAATATTGTTAAATGAAGCACTTGATTCAGATATCTGGATTAACTGTGGCAATTTTAAAACAATGGATGAAATAATGTTGTCAGATAAACGCTATACTTTCTTTAAGCCATACAAAGAAAAGCGCATTTTTAACTACATAAAACAATTAAATCATTATGGTGGTAACAGTTTTTGGGAATCTGCTCCCGGACATCCGGAGAAAGTGTTACACGACCTTTCAATAATTTTTAACGATAAAAATAAGTCACAATCCGACAACCTTATTTATTATACTCACCTGAAATAATATTTTATTGCTTAATTTTGAAGTCATATTTTACTGGCTGTGAACTTTACTTTTAAACATTTTAAAGATATGATGCATCTGACCTTTGTCGAAATTGGCAAGGACAGAGTGATGAAATTAAGCGCTGCGCTTTCTTATTATACCGTATTTTCACTGCCTTCTTTGCTTATTGTGATCATCGGCTTGTCGAGCAGGTTTTTTGGTAAAGAAGCAATTGAAGGAAAAATTTATGGTCAGATCAGCGGATTTGTTGGTACCCAGGCAGCCATGGAAATAGAAGGTATGCTGAAAAATACCACTGTTAACCACGACAATCTCTTTATTACCATTGTCGGTATTGCAACTTTGTTATTTAGCGCAACGGGTATATTTGGTGAAATACAGGATTCTATTAATCAAATCTGGGGTATAGAAATTAAACCCGGAAAAGGATTTGTTAAGCTTTTTCTTAACAGAATGTTGTCATTCTCAATGATTCTGATTCTGGGTTTTATGGGTGCTGTTGCTTTGCTTTTAAGCTCTGTTTTCAATAAGCTTTTCAGCAATTTACAGGCAAAGTATGGAGAAGGCTGGGTGAATGTTTTAGGTCTTTTAGATTTTTTACTGATATTTTCCATTATTTCAATCCTTTTTACTTGTATTTTTAAAGTGTTACCAGATGCGCGTATAAAATTGAAAGATGCCTTGGTTGGCGCAATGTTTACCGCAATGCTGTTTATGCTGGGGAAAGTATTAATAAGTTATTATCTGGTTAATTTTGCTAAAATTTCAGCTTTTGGTGCAGCCA
>JACMRS010000344.1 GCA_014376345.1 Bacteroidia bacterium
TGACACTTCTGTACTTAAGCAGTACAGGCAAATCACCACAAACAGATTCTACTTTTATATTATCTACATTGCCGTTTTTGAATGTAAAGGCAATATTTCTCTGAAGAAAATGAAGTTGAGGAAGCACTCTCAGGTTGAAAAAAGATTTACCACTTCCAATACGCATGTCTGCTAGTCCGCCAAATCCAAATCCCGGGAAAGGCTGTACACGCATACTTCTTACACTGTCTCTCTTATAAAAATCTGCAGAAGGAACAAGTTTCATTCTGGCACTTCCTACAACTACTGAAATTCCAAAATGAAATTTCTTCAAATCATAATTGGGCAAATGTTCAGTATGAAACCTTTGGCTTTTTAAACCAAAAGAAGCAAATATGCAAAAGGCACTTAAAAATATTATTTTATACCAGTGTAAATTGAGCATATTCCAAAGGAAAGTGGTTCGGATGTCACCATTTTAAAACCGGTTTTATTCAGTATTGCTTCAAAGGCCGGGCCATCGGGAAAATATTTCACTGATTCGGGCAAGTATGAGTAGGCGCTGTTACTTTTAGAAATATAACGCCCCCAAAATGGTAATATTGTATTGAAGTAAAAATTATACACTTGTCTGACAGGAAAAACGGTAGGTTTTGAAAATTCTAAGATTACTAATTTGCCACCCGGTGTAAGCACACGGTGAATTTCTGATAGTCCTTTTTCAAGATTTTCAAAGTTTCTTACTCCAAAACCTGCTGTTACGGCATTAAACGAATTATCTGCATATTCCAGATTTTCAGAATCACCTCTTACCAGTGTTATCTTATCAGACATTCCTTTAGCAATAAGCTTTTCCCTGCCTACTGCCATCATTCCTTCAGAAATATCAATTCCAATTACTTTTTCCGGATTAAGTTTAAGACAAGCAATGGCAAGATCGCCGGTGCCGGTAGCTATATCCAGTATGGTTTTTGGATGCAGGTCTTTTAATTTATTAACAGACTTTGTTCGCCATCTTTTATCAATACCGAGAGATAGAAAATGATTCAGGAAATCGTATCGTTTTGAAATGCTGTCGAACATTTCTTCAACCTGTAATTTTTTACTTTTATCAGATTGGCTTAAAGGCTTAACTTGTGTCAAATTTTAATGAAATTGTATTAAACCGCAAAGATAAACAATAACTATGAGAGTGGATTCAAAAAAAAAGGCTGCATAAAGCAGCTTTTTTTAATATTGTATAATTAAAATTAACCGTTGCCTCCTAAAAATAAATACAATCCTAAATTAAGAGATACAGTATTCAGGTTAAAGTTAAAGTTGCTATATTTATTCTCTCCATCACCAGTGCTTTGATCCCCTTTAAGTTTTGAACTGTTATAACCTAAGCCACCAATACCTAAATGCAAACCAACTTTTGGAGTTGGAAAAAATGCAACTCCGCAATTTAAACCTGCATTAAATGAAGAACCTTTATATTCAACAATAGTAGTAGTTCCCACATTCGGAACTGTTGTTTCCGTATTTTTATTAGGACCAACACCGGCAGTTAAACCTGCATAAAATCCAAAAGTAGGAACTACCATAAAATATTTTCTTGCAAACAATCCAAAAGAAGTAGTGCTATATTTATCCGTCCTTTCTTTATAAGGACCATTTTCATAAGAAAATGTACTTTTTGAGCTGTTAATGCCGGCGTAAATCCCTACAGCGATATTGTCGGCAAGAAAGTATCCAATAGTTGGTTCAAATCCGAATGAACTGCTTTTGTATTTATTTGTTTCAACTGTATTCGGTGCAACAGTTTCTTTGTAAGTGTTTTTATTGGAGCTATAACTAACACTTCCACCAAGAAGAATTTTTCCTTGTTCTGTCTGAGCTTCTGCTGAAATGCATCCTAATGCAGCCACAGAAAATAAAATGATTTTTTTCATAATTGTTTGTTTTTAATTTTTAACAAAGAAAGGCATTAAAGGTAAATTTAATTAAATGATGATTTAAAAGTTATTAACTCTGTCTATAATATAATCCATTTAATGACATTGTGAAAGCTTTAAATACAGTTATTCTAACCTTTCATTTTTAACTATCTTTGCCGCTCTGTATAATAATTTTCTGCATTTATGAACGCTGTCTTTAAAGGGTCA
>JACMRS010000345.1 GCA_014376345.1 Bacteroidia bacterium
CTGTTTTTATAAATAAAATTCTTGATAGCATAGAAAGGAATATTGACGTTGCTGAAAAACAATAGAGCATATTGTTTAAATAGTTTAATTATATAATATCTAGCAGTTTCTAAGGTTAAAATAAATTTTGAGTGAGCGCTTTACAATTTTGATTCTAACAAAAGAGTATATCTTTTTTTTAGGATTTGAACTTGCAATAACAAATTTTTTTTCAGTAAGTCATGAATATCATATTGAAGGTAAAAGTAATACCAAATTAATTCTTAAAAAAACAAATTTTTCAAACTGAGGTATTACAATTCTTTAATTATTTGAAAAAATCTATCACCGGCACAAACCATACATCTTACCCGGCATTGTACTTATTAATCCCTTGAATTCAAGGTCGAGTAAGAGCATGGCAAGTTGACTGACACCAATACCTGTTCCATAATGGATGTCGTCAATTCCTTTGGTGCCTGTGCTTAAATAATCAACAAGTTGCTTTTCCTTTTCACTCAGGTTAATAAACAATTCTTTCTGTGCTGATTTTTTTTCTTTGCCGGTTTCCTCGTTCCAGCCAATTTCTTTTAAAAGCCCTTCAACAGTTTCTATAATAGCTGCTTTATTTTGTTGCACCAGTCGGTTACAGCCTTGAGAATATAAATCAGTTGTTCTGCCAGGTAATGCATATACATCCTTGTTATAACTATTTGCAATTTCTGCAGTGATGAGTGATCCTCCGGTTACAGCACTTTCAACCACAACAAGTGCATCACAAATACCTGCTACAATTCTGTTTCGCTTCGGGAAATTTTCAGGACCAGAAGCAGAACTATTCATAAATTCTGTTAGCAAACCGCCATTGCCTATCATTTCTTTTGCAAGCAACTTATTTGCTGCAGGGTAAATCATTCCAAGTCCGTGACCAAGAACACCAACTGTTGGTATTGTATTCTTAATTGCTGCTTTGTGAATGTGTGTGTCAATGCCATGCGCAAGGCCGCTGATAATAAGGCAACCTGAGGCTGTTAGTTTTTCTGCAAGTTCATCACAAAATGCTTTGCCGTAAGGTGTTGGTCTGCGAGTACCCACAACAGAAATAATTCTGGTGTTATTAAGGTCGGCATCGCCCTTGTAATAAAGCATTACAGGACTGTCATCATAGTTTTTTAGCCTGAAGGGATAATCAGAATCGAGATAAAAAAGCGGTCTGATTTTATGTTTTTCAATAAAGCTTATTTCGTCTTCAACAAGCTGATGCTTTTTGAAATTTACAATCGCCTCTGCTGTAACAGGACCGATACCTGGAATTTTAATGAGAGCATGTTTTTTCTGCTTAAAAACGGCTTCTGCACTTCCGCAGTAGCCAACCAGATATTTAGCGAGTACATCGCCAACGCCTTCCAGTAGCTGGAGCGCAATTTCAAACTTGAGGGTAGTTTTCACTAAAACAAAAATAGCATCTTTAATTGTTAATTAAAACAACTTTTTAAAGAATTGCTGATTTCTGATTTTTTGATTTCGTTCTTTGTCATTTTGAGCGTAATTCTGTTAACGGTATTCCGTTAAAACAGAATGAAGTGAAGAATCTCCTACGCGATTAATTTGAGATTTGTGATTTTAAGAGAGAATTGCTGATTTCTGATTTTTGAGGAATTTGAGATTTCGTACTTTGTCATTTTGAGCGTAATTTCACAACATTTATATGCGTAGCATATAAATGTTAGTGAAATGAAGTGAAGAATCTAATTACCAAATTCGTCTTGATTATGATACTGTGGAACATTAAATGATGCGAAATCTGATAATTGCGTGTGAGATTCTTCACTTCCTCGGCTGAGCCGAGACAAGCTATTTCATTCTATCAGCTTAGCCGGGAATGAAATTACGCTCAAAATGACCAAATATAAATTAGATGACATTTCTGAAAATTTAAATTAAATCAGAAATCAGCAATCTCAAAATCAGAAATCAATTATTAGCTTTTCTTCAAAAACTCCGTCTTCAAAACCATCATCACTTTATCAACCTTGCCCTCTATTTCTGCTTCATTATCAGTTAACCTGATGTTTTTAACTGCGGTGCCTCTTTTCAAAATTGATGAGCTGCCTTTAACTTTAAGATCTTTGATAATTGTTACTGAATCACCTTCAGTAAGTTCAGTGCCATTGCTGTCTTTAGTTGCCATTGTTATAGTTTGAGATTGTTTAAAATTTTAAATTGATGTTTATTTTCGGGCAGAATTGAGATGGAGTGATCCTAGAAGTTCATCATATTTCATAAACTGATTCTTATGATAAATCAACACGTTGTAATCATTTTCTGTATTGAAAAAATTTCCCTCTGTTTCAGATATATCCACGTTCTCCAATGGATTGTCACTTTGTGTTACATAGTAATAATTGTACATAGCCTGTTTTAAAAGAACTACTTTTTCATACTGCTGTAAACCTTCATTGTATTCCATCTTAAAGCTATCCTGCATTTGCCAGTCTGTTAACTCGCCGAAAATATACACATCCTTATCAAGCTTGTCAGAAATTAAAGTAAAATGTACAAGACAATAGTCACCTTCAAGTTCTCCATTGTTGCCATCCCTGTTATCAATTACTCTTTTTCCATTATAATCTATTGTCTGTAAATAGGGCTGATGACCTTTCATGCCATCGTTGTATAAAACTACATTTTTGGTATTGTTTTCATCAATATATTTTCGCCTTACATTAAAACTTAAAAATCTTAAACTCCTGATATCAAAATACCTGAACTCATTGCCTCCATTGAAAAGATTGCCCTGCTCATAATTATAACTTAAAACTTTCTGATTGATAAAGCGTGGCTTTAAATCAAATATTGCATTGTCCCATCTTTGGTTCTGCAATACAACCGCCGTAACATCCATCATTGGATTCGGAATGTTATAAGATGCGTAATTCACTTCAAAATCTATTTCCTGTTTCTTAAACCTGAATTCAGGATTTGTAGCACTGTTTGCTAATCCGGTTACAATAAAAGTCTGATTAATCACCATAAACCTTCGGGTGATAATAACGTCTTTGGCATCGTAATTCCTGTAAACTTTCAGAATGTAATTGCCGGAAAGTTTTGGTTTTAATTCTTGTGAAGGGAAATTGAAATCATAGTGTGTATAGGTTCTGTAAGTGCTGCTTGAATAGCTGTAATTTGAA
>JACMRS010000346.1 GCA_014376345.1 Bacteroidia bacterium
ATGTAATCAATATTGGCGGCTTCAAAGTCATTTGTTTCTATTCGCCTCATAATACCACCCCAGTTTCTGGAAGGATTAACAAAAGTACCATTTGAATTAAGATCCGAAGTGTTTCCGTTATAATTGTACATACCTCTTTCTTTTGGGAAATAGGCCATATCGAGCGTAGGTAGAATTGTTGGCGAACCCTGTTGCAATTGTTTATTAGGAAAAACATCTTTCACTAAAATCTGCCTCATGTAATGGTCAGACCGCATATTAGAATTGCCTTTAATATTAGCAGGAGTGAAATTGTCATCTCTTAAAAACGTTTGATCTGCACTGTACCATGCTATTTTACCACGATAATCATTCCATGGCATTTTATTGGTAAGACCAATGTTCCACTCAGGGAAAAGATCGGGCTGTTTTTGTGGTAAACTGGCTAGTTTCCAATTAGAAGGCTGCCTTAGATCAAAGTTAGTTTCAGCACCTTCAAAGTCATCGATATATGAAACCCCTCTTTGTTTTCCGAATGATTTTGCTTTACCGGGAAATATCTGTGCGTATTCTCCTGTAAAAGTAAAAAGCGACGCTTCTTTTGTTTCAATAAAAGGAAGTCTGTCTACTAGTCTCGTTAAAAAAGGAGATTTTTTAGTGTAAGAAACATCACCACCAACTACAGTATTTAAAAGCGGCTCTTCGCCGATATTTGTTTTAGGCGTTAAAGCCCTTTCATACATGTGAAGCACTGTTCCTCCAAGCAATAAATTGTTATTGACTTTATAATCAAATCTGGCACCTAAAAGTGTTTTCTGCTGAATATTAAAAAGACTGTTACTTTCTGCAGACACCCTGATAACTGCGCCCGATTGAAGAATACCCTGATTGGTAATAGTTACTCTGCCGGCACTGTAATCAACCGTATAATCAGTACCTTCTGTCAACCTGTTTCCGTTTGCAGTAACAATAACGCTACCCTGCGGTACATTTAGTGCATTTAATGAAATATCTGAACTGGATGTTCCTTTATAACTTCCCCTTAAAACAAATTTATTGTGAAAAGCATCCTGACCTGCAAGCAGTTTTGTTGAATCATAAAGAGCATCAAAAGCATATTTGTTAGCCAGAATCGGATTGTTACCGGTATTACCAAAAATTTGCCTGATCCTGTCACCGAAAGGCTCAAGTACGGGGAAAATAACTCTACCCTGAGAGGATTGAATTGTTAAAGTTTCTATGGCATCATAAACACCATCCGGTTTATTTTCACCTTGTCTGTTAATTCTGTCAAGATTTAATAATCTTAATAACGGCGTTCCTTCTTCAACACCCGGAAGGTCTTTTACAGGAAGATAATTCAAATCAGCACCTGATGGATCATCCTGATAAATTACATTAAGTTTAAGATCAGCAGGATTGATATTATAAGATCCAAGGGAATAAATATTTTTCATCATCAGGTTCCAGATAGGAAGCCTGGTACGGATTGTAGTGCCTTTCAGCATTTTCAGCATCAACACACTTGAACCCGTACCACTGTTTTGAACATCTGTGGCAAATTCTCCGACTTTATGATTTTTATTATCTGAAAGGTCGGTATATTCATAAGCCACACAAAGCATTTCATCATTATTCAGAGATGAATTTAATGAAACATAACCAAGATTTGTATTAAATGTAAAATCTGTTCCCTCGAAAAGCTGTTTGCCATAAGTGAGCAAATCGTAATCAAGACCTTGTTGCAGATTTGGGAATCCTGAAGATGAATTTAATGCATCAATTACTGTAGCAGACGACCTGAATCTGGACTCATTTGGAGGTGAAGTTAAATTACCATAAAGCCTATTGGCATTGTTATCTGCAGCCGGATTTAAAACTGTAGGATCATTAACTGCTGGATTATTAGGATCGGCTTCACCAAGATCCATTAATGATAAAATATCACGGGTATTGTTAAAATCGCCGCTTCTGTTGGTTACCCAAACTTCTATTCTGGTTACTTTAATTCCCGTTGTTACTACAGGAAGATTTGTTAGCGACGAGTTAAACTGGTTTCTGAAAAACTGAGAAAGGAAAAAGTGCCTGTTGGCATCGTAATTATCTGCCTGTATACTAAATTCTGTGATTTGCGAACCACCTGAAACTTCAGTTTCAGTTCTCTGACCTTTGTTTTGGGTTGCAATTACCGTCATTCCAAGTCGGCCAAACTGCCATGCAGTTTTTATTCCGAAAAGCGAATTACTTGAAGAAATTAAACTTCCGTTTAAAGGCAGACTTACGTTTCCAAGTTCTACTTTTTTAAGCGACTGATCTTCTTTACCTACCCAGTTTAACTTGGTTTGGTTTTCAAAATCGAAAGTTGCATCAGTATCATATTTAATATTCAGGTTAAGAGCGTTTCCTATTTTACCATTTACGTTAAGCTGAATTTTCTGGTCGAAGTCAAACTGACCGGTTTTTTGCTGTCTGGCACTAAACTGAGGATTTCTAACGGTATTGAAATTTCCACCAAAAGTAAGCTCAGCAGAACCACTTGGCTGAATATCTATAATACCACCTCTGAAAAGTTTGTCACCGATATCCGGAATTTTAATCAGTTTTGGCTTATTGCCACCTCCTCCTCCACTTACGTTTCCTGCCTGACTTCTTGATCTTTGTTTAAAATACTCCGATTTTTCTTCTTCAGAAGTTTGTTTCAAGAATTGCTCCCTGCTCAGGTCGTCAGTTTTAATTAATCCACCGGCAGTTTTTTTATAAATTTCGTAACGACCTGTTTCAGAGTTGAATTTAACCACTCTGTTTTTTTCCTGAGGATCTTTCAGATCAATATTTCCTCCCGGACCGCTTGGCTCGTGAGGTTTTTTATCTTTAATAGGATATTTCAGATCACCCTTTGCAGTATCGCCCGGGCCTGTGCTGTCCGGAGGATTTGATAATTTATTAAGGGCTTTAAATTGAAGTAAATTTACAGTTTTGCCTGAAGCTGAAACCTTTTTTTCTGGAACAGATTCTGATACTGCATTTTCTGTAACATCCTCAACAGTAAAAAAACCTGCCGAAGGTCTTGTTACCATCAATGCAGATGATGCAGCCACGCAGGCAACAGGCAATAGCCAGATACCACTTAAGATACTAATCTTAGATTTCAAATGCTGTAGGATAATTTAAAACTTAATCAAAACTAGTATGGTGTGTATTCTATATTAAAAATGATTTTGGGTATAAGATGCGAAGATATAAATAAATCATGAATGGAGAAACGCAGTCTTCTTTAATTTATTGTTTCCTGATATAAATATGACAGTTTCAGTATGATGCTTTTTACAAACGGGAGTTTTATGAAATGATAGAAATAAAAAATTGTTTCTAATTACAAGGCTTTCAAGGCTCCCTTAATCATTTCTTCAACTGTCATCTGCACTTTATTGTTGTTGGTAATTTTTAACAATGCTTTTTCAGCAACTGCTCTTTGGAAACCAAGTGCCTGAAGGGCAAGAAGTGCCTCATCAATCTGTTTATTACCTGAGGCGGGCATACCGGTATCCGCTGTAGCACCGATTTTACCGGCTTTATCCTGTAATTCCAAAATAATTCTTTGTGCAGTTTTAGGACCAACACCTTTTATGGAACGCAGAAGTACGATATTGCCATGTAAAATTGCACTTACAATTTCATTGGGCGCCTGAGATGAAAGAATCATTCTCGCCATACCTGTGCCAACTCCGTTTACTGAAATCAGGAGTCTGAAAAGAGAGCGTTCGGCATCTTCCGCAAAGCCATAAAGGTATTGACCATCTTCTTTAACAGCGAAATGAGTGAGCAATCTGGCCTGTTTCAGATTTTTAATTGCCTCATAAGAGTTAACAGAAATCTGTATGTGCCAGCCAACACCATTAGCGTTTATAATTACAAAAGCAGGATTAACCTGCTCTACCAAACCTTCAATAAATTCGTACATTCTGAGCAAATATACAGATTATTGCCCATCTGCCAATTGTTCAGCGAATTTTCTTTTTATCGTCTTCGGAAACGTTGGAAGAATTAAGCATATAGGCGCGTATTGTGGCGTAATAAGGATGTGAAATATTCAGGTTTGAAATCACAAAATTTTTATCAGATTCAACATGGCTGGTAAAACTGATTATTAAAGGTAAATTTTCTTCAATTGAAAACCTTACGAACCGCACTTCAACATCATTTGGAGCGGCAGAAGCGGCTTTATTAAGATAAACCAGACCATCCTGAACAAGACTGTATTTGCTGTAAGGGTTCCAATGGTGTTTGGCCAGAAATGCAAAAGAGGCACCGTGGTATGCCATTATCAGGGCATCAGAAGAATTTGAAGCGGTAAGAGTTTTTAATTTCTCAGCATACATTTTTTTTGACGCTGCATTTTCATAACATAAACGTACTGTATCCATATTTGTAGTGGTATTTTTTCCTGTAAAGGAACAAAAAATCAATGTCAGGAGTATTAATTTATAATGCATTGGCCTTGTATCTTACATAAGAAGTGGCCAGGATGATCATTTTACTTTTATTATCTATCCTGACCCTTTTTTCAAACAATAATTTAACATTGGTTCTTTCCAGTTTTTCAAGGAGCTTAAGGTAATAAATATAAGCAATATAAACTCCAAACCTGCAACCCAAAGGCAGTCTTAAAATACCTTCATAAGCCTTTTTAAAATCAGATTTAACTTCTTCTATAATTGCATTTTTTGATTCTTCATTAAAAGTCCCCATATCCATCCCGGGAAAATATAATCTGCCCAGGTCTTCAACATCGCTTTTCAAGTCTCTTAAAAAATTCACTTTTTGAAATGCCGCACCCAGATTTCTTGCCGGCGATTTTAGAGAATCATACATTTGGTGGTTGCCTTCACAAAAAACTTTAAGACACATTAATCCGACAACTTCTGCTGAACCATAAATATAATCGCTGTAAGAATTGTCGTTATGCTTTTTCTTTTCCAGATCTTCCGACATACTTTCAAAAAAAGGTGTGATCAGATCGTTGCCAATATTAAATTTTAATGCTGCTTTTTGAAACTGGTGAAGTATAGGATTGAGGCTGATTCTTTTTTCAAGGGCTTCAAAGGTATCTGCTCTGAATTTTGCAAGAAGTTCTGCCTTATCTTCTCTTTCGAAAGTATCAACAATTTCATCAGCAAATCTCACCATACCATAGATTGCATAAACTGCCCAACGGTTTTCTTTTGCCAGAAGTTTAATTCCAAGCGAAAAAGAAGTGCTGTATTTATTAGTAACTAAGCGGCTGCAACCAGCAGTGGTTTCTTCGAAAAGTTCAAACATTATTTCAGATTACAAAATTTATTAATTTATGTCAAATATATAACTAATTTTAGATGTTTTAACATTAAATTTTACCATTTGCTAACTTTTTATTGATTTCATCTGCAGCAATTGTTCCACTTATAATTGCCGGTGGTACTCCAGGACCAGGAACAGTAAGTTGTCCGGTAAAATAAAGATTTGAAACTTTTGAGGACTTCATTTTTGGTTTAAGAAAAGCAGTTTGATTTAACGTATTTGCCAGTCCATAAGCATTGCCTTTAAAAGCATGATAATCATTTGTAAAATCATCCATTGCATAACTTCTGTTAACAATAATATGTTCCCTGATATTGCAAGATGCTCTTTTCTCAAGTCTATCCATTACAACATGGAAACACTTTTCTCTTAATTCATTAGAATCTACTAGACCTGGAGCAAGCGGAATCAGCACAAACAGATTTTCGCAATTTGCAGGAGCAACAGTGTCATCAGTTTTTGATGTTACTGAAACATAAAATAAAGGTTTTGAAGGCCACGAAGGATTTTCATAAATTTCTGATGCATGCGTATCCATGTCTTCATCAAAAAACAGGTTATGATGAAGAAGTCCCGGTATTTTTTTATTTACTCCAAGGTAAAACAATAAAGAAGAAGGAGACATAATCCGCGACTGCCAGTACTTTTCATCATACATACGGAATTTTTTATCAAGCAGATTTTGTTCCGTAAAGTTATAATCACTTCCTGCCACAACAACATCAGCTTCAAAAGTTCCCATATTGGTTTGAACACTTTTGGCTATACCATCAAGTACATTTATTTTTATAACTTCATGATTGGTATGAATCACAACACCTTCCCTCTCAGCAATTTTAACAAAGGCTTTCACAATCATCGTCATGCCACCTTTGGGATACCATGTTCCAAGCACAAGATCTGCATAATTCATCATGCTATACATGCCGGGAATTTTATCTGCAGAAGCACCAAGAAATAATACCGGAAATTCAAGAATGCTTATCAGATCCGGATTTTTAAATAACTGCCTGACTTCATTTCTGAGTGAACTCAGAAGATTCATTTTGATTCCGCCAATAAGCAGTTTCAGATCGAAATATTCAAAAACACTGTTTGAAATTTTATTGACATAATCTTCCATGGCTACCTTGTATTTGTAGCCGGCTTTATCAAGAAATTTTTCGAGTTTAACACTGCTACCCGGCTCAGTTTTTTCAAACAATGCCATTAGAGATTGTTTGTTTGCCGGTATATCCATAATTTTTTCTCCTTCAAAATACACACGGTAAGAAGGATCAAGCCTTTCGAGGCTATAAAAATCCGAGGTTTTTTTATTAAACCTGTTGTAAAACTTTTCAAAAACATCAGGCATCCAGTACCAGCTTGGACCCATATCGAAAGTAAAACCATCTTTTGACCATGTTCTGGCTCTGCCACCTGCTTGATCATTTTTTTCGAGAACAGTTACCTGATGTCCTTGTTTTGCAAGAAGTGCGGCAGCAGCAAGAGATGAAAAGCCACTTCCGATAACAACAATTTTTTTAGTCATTTTTTAACAGGCTTACTGTATTTCTGAAGATACTTTTTTCCTACATAAAGAAAGCCGAAAGATTCTGCTCCATATTTACCCGATGTTTTATGATGCACTTTATGAGCAAAACGCATTGCCTGAAAATAAGGACTTTTAGTTTTTTTAAGCCAAGGCAGACGCTGATGAACAAAAACATCATGAACCAGAAAATAAGCAAATCCATAAAGTGTAATTCCAATTCCCAGAAAAAACCTCCAATCGAATTCGAATGCGCCTAAAACAATAAATAAAATGGCTACCAATGCAAAGAAAACACCGAAAAGATCATTGAGTTCAAATCGCCCGTAGCGTGGTTCGTGGTGACTTTTGTGCCAGCTCCAGAGAAAGCCATGCATTACATATTTATGAGAAAACCAGGCCATGCATTCCATGCCTGTAAACCCGATAACAACCATTAAAATATTGACAAATATAATCACACTGCAAATATACGAAATGGAATTTGATTTTATAACACAATTAACAATACGAAGAGACGCGAATACTGTCGCGTGACCAATTTTCGGGATTGGATTTAATATAGTTTTGGATAATTCCAAATGATTCAGAATTACGAATAATATGGTCATAAAATCGAGATTGCCATTTGAAATCAGCATGAATTTTACGAATTTCATAAGTACATCTTCCCTTAAACCATCTTATAACCCTTGAAATATTATTATGCAACATTGGATTTTTCTCATTCGCAAAACCCCCAGTTTTTTTTAATTCAGAAGAATCAATAAAATTGGTTTCGATATCTGTTGATGTATTAAATTTAAACGATAAATCCGATTGAAATGAATGTTCCGATTGAGACGCGATAAATCGTGTATCTACGGTTTGTTTGTTTATAAATAATATGCCATGTATATGATTTGGCATTATCACATAATCACGCAATTCAATAAAAGGGAATTGGTTAGGAATTTTCTCCCATATTTTTTGAGCAATTTGTCCCATTTCTGAAATCACTAATTCACCTTCTTCAATTTCACCAAAATATTGAACACGATTTTGAGTGCAAATAGTAATAAAACATGAGCCTTCAGATGAATAATCCCAGTTTTGCAATCGTAAGGATTCTGTTCGATATTTATTTTTAAATAAGGTCATAATAATATATTTTTTTCATGGGGTAGAGACGCGATTTATCGCCTCTCTATGCAAATATATGAAATGGTATTTGATTTTATAACACAATGCACGATAATGCACAATATGTAGAGACGCGATTAATCGCGTCTCTACATATTGGTTATTACAGAGGATTCATAATGAATTATCCGCGCAAATCATCAAACATCAATAGAAATAATTTCTTCATCTTTTGAAAGCATATCCAGCAATTTATGGTGAGCCTCAGGCCTTCCCTGTGTTTCCCAGGTGCCGGATGATATGGTATGACTAATACGGAGTCTTGTATTTTTGAATTTTAGTTTAGATTCAGAAAAGGTGCCTTCTATAACTTCTATCGACCTGCTTTTTGAAAATGTAATCGTATAACTTCTAACTTTATTTACTTTTTCAATGCTGTATTCAAGTTTAGAAAAAACAAGTAAAACTACAAGCACCACGGCAGTAACAATAAACGCAAGATTATAATCGCCAGCTCCAATGGCCATTCCAATTGCTGAAACTGACCATATTGTAACAGCTGTAGTTAATCCGGACACTTTATCATTATATCTGAAAATGGCTCCGGCACCCAGAAAACCTATCCCAGTAATAATATTGGCAGCTATTCTGTCGTGAGAGCCCGGACCACCGATATTGTAAGATAGTATCGTAAATAAAGTAGCACTAACACAAATCAGAATTATGGTACGAAAGCCCGCAGACTTGCTCCTGTATTCACGTTCAGCACCCAAAAGCGCCCCAATTACAACAGAAATCAACAATTTTACACTGTCTATCTTAAATATTTCATCATATTCAAACATAGCCGCAATTTAACCTTTTAACATCAGCATAATAAAAAAGCCGTTGCATAATTTATGCAACGGCTTTTTGAAATTCTCCTTAACGATTAATTTTCGTATGGAAGAAAATTATATGTTTTACCATACCTAAGCATTTGTTCAGTAAATGATTCCGGCTCATCCATTGTTACGTTTTTATCATCAGTTATAGTGTATTTTGGCTGTATAAATCCACCATACGGCGCAATATCAAGCTTAGACACTCTTGATAAAACTTCTTTATGAATTTTCTGATCTACTTTAACACCATAAGTTTCAACAAGTTTTTTTCCACCTTCATAATCGCCGGTAGATTTAATGCGCTGAATTTCTTTTAAAAGTTCTCCGAAAAGCACACGAAGCTTAGCATAATCTTTAATAACAAAAAATGTTTTACCATCTTTCATAACCTTTTCAATAACCTTTGCAGATTTACCTTTTTCGTAAACCCAGCTTGCAACAAGCTGTCTGTTTCTCATGTGATCTTCTTCAATGTTTTCACCCGGTTGCAACCTTCTAAGCTGAAGCATTAAACCACCACGGATATACCCTTCATACTCTGTTTTTCCAACTTCAAGACTTGGCATAACACCCATATCTACAAGCTTTTGATCCATAATATAATATAAAGCAACTAAATCTGCACGGGCTTCTTCAAGAGTGCTACCATAATTACCCATATCATCTTTAGTTTTTCCAGGCATCATCTGACCGCTGGCATGGCCTATTACTTCGTGCATTGCAGTATGTAGTTTACCTGCAAGGGCACCGTATTCTTTAGCTCTTTTAGCTTCTTCTCCGGTATAGCAAAACTCATTAAGAATTCCATCTGAACTCACGGTTGCATAAGCTTCAACAATATTACCAAGACTAACAGATTTAGAACCATGCTTCTCTCTAATCCATTCTGCATTCGGAAGATTAATTCCGATTGGCGTAGATGGAGCAGCATCACCTGCTTCCATAGCTACATTGACTACTTTATAAGTTACACCTTTTACATTTTTCTTTTTAAACTCAGGCATAATCGGAGAATTATCCTCAAACCATTGTGCATTTCCTGCAATAGTTTTCATTCTGTCACTTGCATCAAAATCTTTAATTTCAACTGCACTTTCATAATCTGCTCTCAACCCGATCGGATCATGGTAAACTTCAATAAATCCATTAATGAAATCAACCGAACTGTTAAGATCTTTAACCCATTTAATATTGCACTCATCCCACACTTTCAAATCTCCTGTTTTATAAAATTTAACAAGAAGAGTAAGATATTCAGCCTGTTCAGGAGTTTCCGCAACAATTATGGCATTTTCCAACCAAAAAGTAATTTTATCAATTGCCTGACCATACATCCCTCCTGACTTCCATACTTTTTCAAAAAGCTGACCGTCTTTTTTAACAAGTTTCGAATTTAATCCATAAGATATTGGCTCCGTTTCAGAGGCGTTCTTTTTTGAATTGTAAAAATCCATTACTTCTTTTTCAGTAACACCTTCGTAAAAATTGCTGGCAGATTTCACAATGTGATCAACACCCGCATCTTTATTAACCCGTTTACCATCTATACTCGGATCAAAAAGTATCGGAATAATCCATTCAACAAATTGCTCTTTTGTCTGACCTTGCATTAAAGGGAAATCTGCTGCTGGTGTTTTAGCTACAAGTTCTCTAAAATAATTAATCGAGAATTCGGGAATAATTTTGGTTTCAGAATAATGGTGGTGAATACCGTTGCTGAACCAAACGCGTTTTAGATAAACCTCAAAACGTTTGAAATCATCTGTACCACGGGCTTCGCTGTAATTTTCGTAAAGCGTTTCAAGAGTTTTTCTGATACGAAGGTTGTATTTATAATTTTGATCATAAACAATATCACGTCCGCTAAGTGCGGCTTCACTCAGATAATAAACTAGTTCCTTTTGTTTTGGCGAAAGTTTATCAAATCCGGGAACATTGTATTTTATAACCTGTAAATCAGCAAATCGGCTTTCATCAACGTAAAGTTTATAAACAACCTTGGCAGTTGCCGGATCAATTTTTTGTACTTTTGGTTTTTTGTCTGCCGTAAACGCTACAAGTGCGCCCAGACTAACAATTCCTGCGTAAATTAGTGGTTTCATTCTATCTTTAAATTTTGAATCTGCAATATCAGCTTTATTTTGGCCAATGCAAATTTTCAATGTAAAAAATTGGTGAAAAGAATCATGCTTTAGCTTAAAACAATACTTCTGGAAAACAGATAATTAAAATATTATTTAAAAGGGATGGTCCGCTTTTAATTCTTCAGCAAGTGCAATAAGATCTTTAACCACAGGTATTACCAATGGAATTCCATCTGTTAATCTTGTTTTATACAATGCTGCTTCAGGCTCACCATGAATGATTACTTTTTTACCCTCTGCAGGCTCAGCATTCTTAAAACGATTGATCCAATGATCCATTCGTTTTTTAAACACTTCAGGATCCTCAAAACCATCAATTTGCATTGCACCTAAAAAATGTCCAAGTCCTTTGCCGGGAAGATCAGATTTTACAGGTAGAAATGACACAAACGGCGGTACCCATGGTCCGTAATTTGCACCTCCAAGTACACCACTTAAAATATCTACAATAGCACCTAAACCATATCCTTTATGGGCTCCATGATCCTTATCACTGCCAAGCGGAAGCAGATAACCCCCACCTTTTAAGTCTTTTGGATTAGAAGTGTCGTTTCCTTCATTATTCTGCAACCAACCTAAAGGAACAGATTGACCATTTCTTTCTGCAATTTCAAGTTTACCATTAGCAGCAGCTGAAGTTGCCATATCTAATATAAACGCTTCCTCATTTAAAGCAGGAACAGCATAACAAATAGGATTGGTTCCCAGCATGCGTTCTTTGCTGTTTAAAGGCGCTACAAGCGGACTGGCATTGGTCATGCTCATTCCAATCATATCATGCTGAAGGGCCATCATTGCATGGTAAGCACCAATCCCAAAATGGTTGCTATTCTGAACTGCAATCCATCCTGATCCATGCGACTTTGCTTTGTCAATGGCAATTTCCATTGCTTTAGGAGCTATAACAAGGCCGAGACCTGCATCACCATCTACAGTACCTGTCGAGTATTTATCGCGAACGAGTCTGACATTTGGCTTTGTATTGATACGACCAGCTTTCCATAAACGGACGTAGCCACTTAATCTGGCAACACCATGAGAATCAATTCCACGGAGGTCGGCGCATATTAAAACATCTGCAGCCAGAAGTGCATCTTCATGAGAGCATCCGATTGCTTTTAAAATGTTTTCAGTAAATTGTCTGAGATCATTTTGGGAAAGAGTTTGTGATTCTGTCATAAATCAAATCGCTTCTGCAAGAATATCAATAAGATGGAGTGTTGAGATTGAAATATTTTTTCTTTTTACAAAATCATCAATACGGGCACGGCAGATATCATCTGTCACCACAATAACTGATGCTCCCGTGGAAAGTGCTTCATCAATAATTGACTGAGTGAGATTTTCTGAAATATCAGGTGCGTTTACTGGAAGCGCATTTCCTGCACCGCAACAGGCATCGCTAAATTCAGGTCGGATCCAGTTTATATTTGTAAATTTAGAAACTGTTTCTTCAATATTTTGCTTGTTACACATGCAGGAAGAAAGCATAAAATAGGTCCCTGTAACTTTACTAAAATCGAGTTTGAGTGTAATTTCATCCAGATAAGAAAAAAGATCACGTGTTGACTCTACAACTTTATTACAAAGTAAATGTGATACAGTATTATTAAATATTTTGGGATAATAATCCTTAACCATCACTGCACATTGTGTTGAAGGAATTATTGTATGATGTCCATGGCGACCGGTCTGGAAGTCTGTAAGAAATTTTTCAGCTACAGCTTTAGCTGAGGCCTGGTCTCCTTTGTTTAGAAAAGGCAATCCACAGCAAGTTTGATTTTCATTAAAATCAACTTTCACATTGTGATGCTGAAGCAGCAACACAAGATTTTGTACCGTTTTTTGGTACAGGTGATTCATAAGACAGGGGACAAAAACAGTTGCTTCAGGCATAAAATTGCAGCAATTAATTGCTTAGTGCAAACATAGTCATGAATTATAAATTATGAATAAAAAATTAATGAATAAAAAGTGGAAGCAGGTATAGAATTAACATTGAAGGATTTAAGTTTCCGTTTAAATGTTCAAGCAAACCTTTTTATTATTTCAGCACATCCTAAGCAACCGGTAGAATTAAAGTTTCCCAGATGGCGTATTCTTTTGTAGAAGGATGGAGACCATCGCCTGCAACTAATGAACTATCTGTTCCCATAGCTTTAGACGGTTCGAAAAGATCAACTATTTTCAATTTTCTCAAATCTGCTTGTTCTTTAATAATGTCATTAAATTCAGATATTCCTTTAGATGCATCTTTTCCGTTTGTGTAATATTTACCGGTAGGAGTTACAGAAAAATCAGGAATGGTTAAAAGAATCAATTTTGATTTATCGCCAAGTTTTTCCTGAACATGATCCAGAATAGCAATTAAATTTGTTTTAAATTCTGCATTAGTTGATCCTCTTACCCAATCATTTACACCAATACAAAGCGTTACAAAATCAGCATTAGAAGCATCAAATACAGGATATTCTTTTGTTATAACATCATGTGTGGTGTAACCTGTTACCGAAGGATTTGCAACTAGTTTTATATCAACTTCTGCAACATTTAAGTGCTCAGTTAATATTACAGGCCACGATTTAGATTGCGGCGAGCCTTCACAAATAGTGTAAGAATCGCCCAGAGCGACATATTTTATTTGCACCTTTGAAACTGACTCATTATTTCTAAGTTTTTATTTATTAGTACATCCGGAAATTACAGCAAAAACACAAACTGTAATCATTTTCAAGTTATTCATAATTAAATATACGCAGTAGTTTAATTACAGGTTTTAAAACAAAAAGGGCTCTCTTTTCAGAGAGCCCTTTACAAATATATTAAATTAAATAAAAAATTTCATTTTTTAGCTTTACAGCAAGCACTTCCTTTACTGCATGTCTCATCAGTTTTTTCAGTGCAAACTTTTTCACCACTGCATTCAGAATGCATTCCGGCTGCGCCTTTATTCATTTCGCACTCAGTTGAATCTTTTCCCATACAACAAGCATCTTTACCACCGATAAATTTACCTTCTGAGTTATACATTGCCATACATGAAGCAACTTCTTCAGGTGTGCAGCCATTTTTGGTACACATTGCAGCACATTCTTCTTTGCTCATTGTTGCACATAAATTCATATCGCATTTGCCCATCATATTGCTACTGTCGCCATGTTGTGCAGCTACCATAGCATTTTTATCAGTACAGCAAGATGATGAAGCACCCAGATTGTCCATATTAATACCAACTATATAAGGTGCAATTACAAGCGAAACAATGCTCATAAGTTTAATAAGAATATTCATAGAAGGACCGGAGGTATCTTTAAACGGATCACCTACAGTATCACCTGTTACAGATGCTTTATGTGGTTCTGATTTTTTGTAGAACATTTCACCATTGATAAGAACACCTTTTTCAAATGATTTTTTTGCATTATCCCATGCACCACCGGCGTTAGACTGGAAAATACCCATCAATACACCCGAAACAGTAACACCTGCAAGAAGACCACCAAGTACTTCCGGACCGCATACAAAACCAACAATTACAGGAGTAATTAAGGCGATAGCACCCGGCATCATCATTTCACGAATCGAAGCTTTTGTTGAAATAGCCACACACTTTTCATATTCCGGCTTAGCTTTATATTCCATAATACCCGGAATTTCGCGAAACTGTCTGCGAACTTCCTGTACCATATCCATTGCTGCTTTACCAACTGCCTGAATACAAAGGGCTGAAAAAACGAATGGTATCATACCACCTATAAACAAACCTGCAAGAACAGGTGCTTTGTAAATATCAATAGAATCAATTCCTGCAATACCTACAAATGCTGCAAATAAAGCAAGAGAAGTTAGTGCTGCTGAAGCAATTGCAAATCCTTTACCGGTTGCTG
>JACMRS010000347.1 GCA_014376345.1 Bacteroidia bacterium
CCATATTATGATGCTATTGCTTATGCAGATCTTTCAGATTTTTTTTATACTTGGCTGAAACGTATGCTTGGAGATTTATTTCCTTTAAGTTTTGCTATACCTCAAACTCCAAAGGAGGAAGAATGTACTGCTATAAAACATAGATTTAATGGTGATTCGGATATGGCAAAGCTACATTTTGAAAATAAATTATTACAAATATTTAAAGCAATTGAAATTCAAACTTCTGATACAATTAGCATTATGTTCGCTCATCAAAGTACTGAAGCTTGGACAACACTCTGTAATTCAATTTTAGGAGCTCAGATGAATATCACAGGTTCTTGGGCGATTGATACTGAAATGGGTGCGAGAATGATTGCACTTGGTAATGCTGCACTTTCATCTTCTGTTACTGTTTCTTGCAAACCATCTTCAAAAAAAGGTACTGCAAATTTTAAAACCATTGAAAAGGAAATACGCCAAAAGGTAGAAGAAGAAGTAGAGTTATTATACAGTTTAGGTTTTAGAGGGGCAGATTTACTCACAGCCTGTTTTGGTCAAGCGGTAAGTGTATTTGGTAATTACCAAAAAGTAGAAACAGCAGGTGGCGATGAGGTTAGCATTGCAAGGCTTTTAGAAATAGCTAAAGAGGCGGCCTTCAATGCCTTACTAAAGGGATTTGATGGGGATGATTTTACCAAATTTTATATCGGTTGGTTGCAGCTATATGGCTTTATAGAAAGTGATTTTGATGATGCTGCAAAATTTTCCAGGGTGGGTTTAAGTATTAATGTACAAGAATTATTTGAAGAGAATATCCTAATAAAAAATGGTAACAAACAGACACTTGGCGGCTATGCAGAAAGGCTTGCAGAAGATAAAAATATTGGCGAAAAAATAAACAACAACTTGATTGATTTAGTACACAAGGCAATGGAACTTTACGGTGGCAATAATAGAACTGCTTTATTAAATTATATAACCAAAGCAGCAGCGCAGCCGGACGCAAGTTTTTGGAGAGTGCTAACTTCTCTTTGCGAAGTTTTACCACCCGGTTCCGACGATCACAAGCAAGCATTGGGTTTACTTACCAATAAAGAAAGTTTAATAAGAGAAAGTAAGCAAACACCGAGTACATCACAAGCAAATCTTTTTGAATAGAAATAAACATAAGTGCCGGTCGAAGTTTCGGGATCATAAAAAGCCTTATAAAAATAAATTAAAAAAATAATATGCAAGCTTGGTTTAAAAATGTAGTACCGCACAAAGACATTCAGGATGGGCATTTAGACGAATCCATCTTTGCGGCTAATTTGGCAGAGGTAGCAGCAGGCAAAGGCAGGGAAATTTATAAAAGTCCTGAAATGTTTTTTCAAAAAACATTTTTTACAGCAGGTCTAAAAAATATTGCCAAAAGAGTGGTGTTAGGGCTCAACGGTGGTCAAGATGCTAATAACAGGGTTATAAGCCTACAAACAGGTTTTGGTGGTGGTAAAACACATACGCTCATTTCACTTTATCATTTGGCAAAATGGGGTAAAAAAGCAATCAATAGTGAACATACTAAAGAATTGTTAGCCACCACAGGCAATCCGAATTTTGATGTAGCTAACATTGCAGTGTTTACAAACACTACAAACGATGCCGCACAAGGTAGAAAAATTGATGGAATCACCATCAGAACCTTATGGGGTGAATTAGCTTATCAATTAGGTGGTATAACAGCTTATGAATTGATAAGGGTAAACGATGAAAAGTTAATTGCACCAAAAGGTTTGTTCAAATCAGTTTTAGAACAATGCAAGCCTGCTTTAATTTTGATAGATGAACTTGCAGATTATTGTGTGAGTGCATCGGCAGTTAAGGTAGAAGGTAGTACACTAAGCGATCAAACAATAAGTTTTATGCAGGAACTTACTGAAGCAGTTTCCGGTACTGATAATTGTGTTTTGATAGCAACTCTCCCTGCAAGTATACAGGAGATAGCCGCTTCACCAATGTCTGCTCAAATCTTATCAGTATTAGAAAACAGAATTACAAGGGTAGGTGCCAATATGAAACCTGTTGAAGATGATGAAATTTTTGAAGTAGTTCGTCGCAGGTTGTTTGAAAATTTAGGTGATGCAGATGAAATTGAAAAAGTTATTTCGTCTTACTCAATAATGTACCAATCACTTTTTTCAGAGATACCACCTTACGCAATAAAAGCTGAATATAAAGAACGCTTAAAAAAATCTTATCCGTTCCATCCGGAGCTGATAGATATGTTCAGACTTCGTTGGGCAAGCAATCCTTTCTTCCAACGTACAAGAGGTGTTTTAAGGATTTTAGCAGCAATTGTATCAGATCTTTGGCAGCGCCAAAATTCATTAACGGGTAGTCAGTTTTTAATCCATACTTCTGATATTGTAATGGCAAACATAGAAGCCCTTACAAGTCAAATTATAATCCTCAACGGTTCCAGTTGGGATTCTGTAATAAACGCAGATGTATCGGGCACTTCATCAAATGCTTTTCGTATAGATAATGATGTAAAAGAATTAGGTAAATACTCAATTACCCAAGGTATTGCTGCAACCATTTTGTTAGGCACATTCGGTAGCAAAGGGCAGAATAAAGGTGTTGGTATTGATGAGCTTAAATTATGTATGTTAAAGCCCGAGAGTTTTAATCATAATGATATTAATGGTGCTATCAATA
>JACMRS010000348.1 GCA_014376345.1 Bacteroidia bacterium
CAGGTTACTAATATTGGACTTGGTTTCGGTAAAAAATTCACAAGTAATATTTCCGGTGGAGCAGTTTTCAGAATTGTTAACGAAGCAACACCGGATGTAAGAGCAATGGGAGTTTGTTTAGATGCAGGAGTTCAGTACGGAACGCAGTTCAGGCCTAATTCTAAAACAGCACAGTTGAAAGGAAATGATTTGAGATTTGGTATCAGTATCCGCAATATCGGACCTGATATGAAATTTTCAGGAGATGGTCTTTCGGCTAAATCGAATCTGAATGGCAATCCATTTACAACCACTACAGTGCAAAGAGGTGCTGCTTTTAATCTTCCTTCACTTATCAATATTGGAATGTCTTATGATTTCAGACTTGATAAAAATAAAGATTCTACAGCTACCACTTATTATCACAAATTAACAGCTGCCGGTAATTTCTGCAATAATTCATTTTCAAATAACCAGACTTCTATTGGAATTCAATATAGTTACAAAGGAATTCTTATGTTGCGCAGCGGTTATACTTATGAAAAAGGAATTTTTGGTTTTGAAACCCGTAGAACGGTATACACCGGTTTCAGTGGTGGTGTAACAATTGAAGTGCCACTTGCTAAAAAGAACAGCACTTCCGGTACCCGTGATAACAATAATACTTTTGCATTTGATTATTCATATCGCACAACCAGTCCTTTTCAAGGAACCCATGTATTTGGGATCAGGTTGAATCTTGAATAAATTATACTGATATTTTTTGTAATTTTGCACCGTTGTGCCTTGCTCAAGCAGGGCACAACGTTTTTTTTAAAAGATATGGCACAAAAAAAAATGACCGAAATAAGCGAGATAGTTTACATGACCAAAGAAGGTTTTGATAATCTCAAAAAAGAAATAGAAGAGATGAAGCGGGTTCAAAGGCCTGCTATATCTGCACAAATAGCAGAGGCAAGAGATAAAGGTGATCTTTCAGAGAATGCTGAGTATGATGCTGCTAAAGATGCACAGGGATTGCTTGAAGCGCGTATAGCAAACCTGACAACTATACTAGCCAATGCCAGAGTGCTTGACGAGTCGAAAATTGATACCAGTAAAGTGATGATGCTGAGTAAGGTTAAAGTTAAAAACCTTGCAACAGGTAAAGATGTCGAGTACAGCATTGTCAGTGAAAAAGAAGCTGATTTTAAGATTGGGAAAATATCTTCTAAATCTGCAATTGGTGCAGGTTTGTTAGGAAAAGTCATTGGCGATATTGCTGAAATAAATGTTCCGGCAGGTGTAGTAAAACTTGAGGTGCTGAAAATTTCAACGCTCTGATGTCTTCAGTTTTCAATAAAATTATTTCGGGAGAAATTCCAAGTTATAAAATAGCTGAAAACGACCGATTTCTTGCTTTTCTTGATGTAAATCCTCTTGTTGAAGGTCATACTTTGGTAATTCCTAAAAACGAAGTGGATTATATTTTTGATATGTCAGATGAAGATTTGGCTGCGATGCATGTTTTTGCAAAAAGTGTGGCTTCTAAAATTAAAAAAGCTATAAACTGTAAGAAAATCGGAGTCACTATTATCGGACTTGAAGTGCCACATGCTCATATTCATCTGGTGCCGATTAATACTCTCGAAGACATGAATTTTTCTAAAGTAAGA
>JACMRS010000349.1 GCA_014376345.1 Bacteroidia bacterium
AATATTCGGTATCGGAAAATGGAGTTTATCAATTTAACAATACTGACATTCAGGTACTTAAAGATTCATTTATCAATGGACATCAGTACGCAGCCATTGCAGATTCTTCATACAGAATTTATTCAGGGATGCGCTTTTTACGTCAGGATGGTTCAACGAAAAATATTTACTTTTACAATTCAGATTCGACAATGGAATATATGGAAATACCAGGCGAACCGGCAATGGGACAAACCTGGAAATATTTTAATCTGAGTAAAAATGTAACAAACCTTTCGGCCTCCATAAAAACTAATTATTGTAATTATTCAGGTCTGCTGGAAATTTCAGATTTCGATGGAGTTACACTGAAAGCTAAGAGATATTACAAAAAAGGTCTTGGTTTGATCTATTCAGTTTATCCGGATGGAGTAAATGAAGGAAGAGTTTTTTCTATTTCGAAAGTAAGGCTGAAATAAATTCAGGTTGAAGTTTTACTTTTTAGGAAATTTATTTTCAATCAATATTTTTATGACATTAAAATTATAAAAAAATAATACACAGATTAAATTTACTTTATATATTTGCTTTACCTAATGCAAATTTTATGAAAATATTATATTATTTATTATCCTTCACTTTATTTCTGTCTTGTAATTACAATCAGGCAAAAATAAAATCAGATGAATCTTTTGATATTATACTTATCATTGGTCAGTCAAATACAGAAAACGGTTACCCAATTGACCCTTCTATTGATAAAGTAAGTGGTGGCATTTTGCAACTCGGTCGTATCTGAGGTGATAATTTCAAGATCATAGAAGCAAAAGATCCACTGCAGCATTGGGATCCCAGGGCGGATAGAAATGGCTTCGGTTTGACATTCGCAAAACTTTATAAAGACAGTTTTTTATCAACCGGAAAAAATACTTTAATAATCCCCTGTGGTAAAGGAAACACCGGCTTTATGGACAACCAGTGGAACAAAGGAGACGTGCTTTATAATGATGCTTTAATCCGTATAAAATGGGTTTTAGATAATTACCCCAACAGTACACTTAAAGTAATTTTATGGCAACAAGGTGAAAGAGATCTTCAATATAATAATACTGATTACAGAGCAAATCTTGATATTTTTGTAAATAATATTTTAATGGATTTAGGAGAGAACAATAATAATTTTGTTTTTATTGCAGGCGGCATGGTTCCCTTCTGGACAAATCTAAATCCTAAGAGAATTAATTCAGAAAAAATCATTGAAACACTTCCTTCAAGAATTGAACATACCGGTTTTGCAGATCCAAATAATCCTTTCATAATAATTAAACCTGACAACAATATTGACACTGTTCATTTTGATGCAGCCGGTCAAAGGGAAATGGGAAGAAGATACTTTGAGACTTACAGAAAGATAAAATGATTTGAGATTTGAGTGATTTGAGATTTAAGTGATTTGAGATTTGTGATTTGAGATTTGTGATTTTGTCATTTGTGATTTGTGATTTTGTCATTTTGAGCGTAATTTCATTTGCGGTATTCCGCAAGAATGAAATGAAGTGAAGAATCTCCTGCGCAGATAATCAGAGATTTGAGATTTTATAATTTCGTCATTTTGAGCGTAATTCTGTTGATGGTATTCCATCACTACAGAATAGCTTGCCTTGGCTCAGCCGAGGAAGTGAAGAATCTGCTTACAGATATCCGGGAGATATGATTTGTGATTTAAATAAGTTCAATAATTTTAACAATATTTCAGTATATCAAAGAATAAATTATTTGCAGGATAACAGTATTCGATATTAATTATAGGTAGACACACTGCCGTGTGTCTCTACATTTTTATCAACAAACGAGTAAATCAGAAATCCGAAGTTAAGGTTTATCCATTGCCTCAACAATCAGTCTATTTTTATCATAAACATCATAGTAAAAATGCACTTGTCCTTCCGCATCAAAAACCACAGTGCGGTAATCAAATACTACTGCCATTTTATTTTCTACACGAACAGGTTTGGTATCTGTCACAATCTTTTTTATTGAGTTTGTATCGGCACGCCATTTCGGAGCCAGTATGCTGTCTGCAGGACTTAGCCCAACCATCACTCTGAAATCATCATTAGTGGTTTTAACATTTTGCTGAAGGATAAATGCCGCTAATCTTACCGGATCTTCTACTCTAACACATCCATGACTTACTGCTCTGTTAACAGATTTAAATTTACTTTTAAGAGGCGTATCATGCAGATAAACTGAAAAAGGATTTAAAAAAGTAAACTTAATCTTACCCAGTGAATTGTCGTCACCGGGATTTTGTCTGATAGTATATGGAATATTAGAAGGACCGTATTTTTTCCAGTTTATATTGTAAGCACTGACTTCATCTTTTCCTGAAAAAACTTTATAACCGTTGGCAGGTAAATAACCCGGATCACGTAAAATCTTTCCAAACATTTCACGTCCAACAATACTAGAAGGCACTGTCCACGTAGGATTTAAAATTACATGATCAATATTAGAAAAAACCTGCGGAGTTTCATTGTTTTGAGGCTGATCGATATACCGTTTTGTTTTCTCATATTTCAGTTTTTTCTGATCGAATAATCTTTCTTTTCCTTTACCCACACAAACAGCCATACTGCCAATGCTGTCTGCATAATGAAGATACAATCGAAACTCTGGAATATTAACTTTAACATACGGCTTAACAGGTTCAGCATCATACCATCTCAACCTTTCCATATTTGCCCGAATCTCGTTAATCTTATCTATCTGAGATTCATTCAAAAGCTTTAAAGTAGTTTTTCCTATGATACCGTCGTCGGTAATATTGTGTGCTTTCTGGAAAGCCTGAACATACGTTGAAAGTCTGCGATCATAACTAATCAATGACATCTGTCCAACCAAAGTATCAGGAACATAGCCAAGCTCAAACAATCTTTTAGCCAGTAAAGGACTAATCACACTTGAATCTCCCGGCTTTATTTTGCGGTTATTGGTAGTATCAATCAGTGTTTGGGCAATTTCAGTTTTTCCAATATACTTCCACAAAAGCATTCTTAACTTTAAATAATCAGGATGCGAAGGGCGGTGCTTACTCAGCAATTCCAGTCCGTTACTTTTTTGAATCACGACCAGCGGATCAAAAAACTGAGCGGGAAAAGGCAGCGTATATTTACTGCCAAGAACTTTTTTAGGATCTGTTCTTCCCAACACTTTATCATGCCATAAAGTTGTAAGTCCGTTACTTAACTGAAGTTCTAATTTTGCCAGTATTAGATAAAGACTGTCTCCCTTAAGTTTTTTATACGAAACTAACATCGCAGCAATATTATCCCTGTTATAATGATTGGGATTCAATCCGTCAAAAACACTGCTGTCTATAACATTAAGAATTGCTAGTGAACTTTTTTTATCAAGTTTTGAAAGCCATACGGTTTCAAAACCATGACTGGTATAAAAAACAGAAAGCGTATCATAAAAGTGTTTGTAAGTGCTGTCTTTCCTGTAAGTTTCAAGTTGCGCTTTGAGAGCAACTTTCATTTTATCCTCATCAAAATTCTGAATGTCTGCTGGTGTTCGTTTAGACTTTCTTTTACATGAAGTAACTGCAATTGAAAATGTAATTATCAGAATAAACAGCAGGAACAAATTCCTCCCTGACATGAAGTTATAAAATTTGTTTTGCATTGGTATTAATAAATATTATGCTGAAGCGGGAAGTCTGTATGGCAAACCTGTTTTCAATATTCTTGACTGAGTCAGATATTGACTGTTAGGGAAGTAAGAAAAAACACATGAACCATTTTGAATGGTCTTGATTAAAGATTCTACAATATCCTGAGAAACTGCAGGACAACCCTCACTGCGGCCAAGTCTTTGATTGCCTGCTATGAAATCCGGAGAAACATAATCTGCACCGTGAATTACAATTCCTCTGTCGAATGCATTTCCGTTATAGTTTTTTTCAAGTCCGATAAGTTTAAGTGAATTATTATGTTTGCCTGAATAAATTTCGCCTGTAATAAAAAAACCAATACTTGTTTTATAGGAAGAAACTTTATTAGAAAAAGATTTAGCAAATTCTTCGCCACTTTTTTTTCCATGAGCGACAAGTTCGTGAAACAAAACTTTTGAATTCATAATATCAATAACCCAAAGGCGTTTGATATTAGAAGAAAGTGAATAATCAATAATAGTAATGACACCGGTATTCTGGAGAGCACCTTTGTTTAAAAGTGATGCATAACCTTTCATTGCAACTTTAAATACTTTCTCTGAAGGCATAACTGAACCATCATTAAGTCTTGAATATAGTGAATCGCAATAGTTTTGAAAATCATTTATATTATCAATACAAACCATCCCTGCCTCAGATGAAGTCTCAGTTAAAGGAGCGTCATTGAAAGTCATTACGGGACCGCTATCAGTGGTGAATGCAAATGGAGACATAACCATGATGCTGATGAGAGTTGTTAGGGAATACTTTTTCTTCAAAATTTACTTAGTAACGCGAAGATAGTCTTTTTTATTGTGGAAAGCAAGGCATATTTGTTAAAAATCGGCATTTGGCAGAATTCCAAAATCAGTTAAACTATTGAATATCAATTAGTTAAGAATTATAATTCAATAGACATTATTGATAAGGTATTATTATTATAAATGGTAATTAAGAAGCAATTCGCTTAACTTTGCATAAAAAATTTAATATGCCATATCCAGAAATGTTAGTTGCCCCGATGCGTGCAGATCTTACACGTGTAGGTTTTACAGAATTAAAAACTTCAGAAGATGTTGAAACTTCAATGAGTGATATAAAAGGAACAACTGTGCTTGTGATAAATTCAGTTTGTGGTTGTGCCGCCGGTACTGCGCGTCCGGGCATAATCCGCTCTCTTACAAATGATAAAAAACCCGACAATTTAATTACAGTATTTGCCGGTCAGGATACAGAAGCTACAGCAAAGGCCCGTGAATATACACTGCCTTACCCACCATCTTCTCCTGCAGTTGCGCTTTTTAAAGATGGCAAATTAGTTCATTTCGTAGAGCGACTTCAGATAGAAGGACGCACTGCGGATCAGGTTGCAGCAAATTTAACTGCAGCTTATAATGAATTTTGCTAAATTTTAAATTTAACTTACTTAATTTATATATGAAATTCTCCCACAAACGGGAGAATTTTTGTTTTTATTTTCATATAAACTAAGTCATTGTGACACTGAGAATTCTTCCTCCAAACAATTGAAAAAATATTGTAGTTTTGCACTTCACAAAAAAAACATAGCATAAAAGATATGAAATTTGATGTAATAGTAGTGGGCAGCGGTCCCGGCGGTTATGTAGCAGCCATTCGTGCTTCACAATTAGGTAAAAAAGTAGCAATAATTGAAAAATCAGAGCTTGGCGGTGTATGCCTTAACTGGGGTTGTATACCAACAAAGGCTTTATTAAAATCGGCACAAGTATTTGATTACCTAAATCATGCTGCTGATTATGGCATTACAGTAAACAATCAAAGTGCAGATTTTGATGCTATCATCAAACGTAGCCGCGGTGTTGCAAATGGCATGAGCAAAGGAATCGAATTTCTAATGAAGAAAAACAAGATTACCGTTGTTAAAGGATTTGCAAAACTTGCCGGAAACAAAAAAGTAGATGTAGACAACAACGGCGCAAAAGAAACTCATGAAGCTGATCATATAATAGTTGCTACCGGTGGCAGGTCACGGGAGCTTCCTAACATTAAAATAGACGGCAAAAAAATAGTGGGTTACCACGATGCAATGATATTGCCAAAGCAACCTAAAACAATGGTAATTATGGGCAGTGGAGCGATAGGCATTGAATTTGCATATTTTTATGCAACACTTGGAACTAAAGTTACTATTGTAGAATTTATGCCGCGAATTCTTCCTGTGGAAGATGAAGAGGTTTCCAAAACAATGGAAAAAATCTACAAGAAAAGAGGCATTGAAATAATGACTGAAAGCAGCGTTGAAAGTGTTGACACTAAAGGCGATGGCTGTAAAGTTTCTGTTAAAACAAAAACCGGTGTAGTGGTTCTTGACTGTGAAATAGTACTTTCTGCTGTTGGTTTATCAACTAATATTGAAGGCATCGGACTTGAAGAAGCAGGAGTTAAAACTGACAAAGGAAAAGTAATTGTTGATGATTACTACAAAACTAATATTGAGGGAGTTTATGCAATAGGTGATATCGTTCACGGACCAGCATTGGCTCACGTAGCAAGTGCAGAAGGTATTATTTGTGCTGAGAAAATTGCCGGTGAAAATCCTCACCCACTTAATTATGGCAACATCCCCGGTTGTACTTATTGCCATCCTGAGATTGCTTCGGTAGGAATAACAGAAGCTCAGGCAAAAGAAAAAGGTATCGAAGTAAAAATAGGCAGGTTCCCTTTTAGTGCCAGCGGAAAAGCAAATGCAAGCGGAGCAAAAGACGGATTTGTAAAAGTGATATTTGATGCTAAATATGGCGAATGGCTAGGTTGTCACATGGTTGGTGAAGGTGTTACAGACATGATAGCAGAAGCAGTTGTGGCACGTAATCTTGAAACAACAGGACATGAGATTATCAAATCTGTTCACCCGCATCCAACTATGAGCGAAGCCATAATGGAAGCAGCAGCACAAGCTTACAACGAGTGCATTCACTTATAATTTGAATTAAAATTTCATGAGAGCCGCAAAGAAATTTGCGGCTTTTTTATTTACCTGAAAATCTTTTTTTAACGCGTGTCACATACATATAAACTGAAACACATAAGATAACGATAAAAAGATAAAGCTGGGGCTGGGCGAATGGTTGAGCCTTTTGAAAAATGGCATAAATTTCTATTGCTGAAATAGCAGAAGCAAAAAGCCATAAAACTATAATTAATTGTTTACTTAACATACTATTTTATTTTTTAGAAGTACTGTCGTTTGCAATAGTAATTCTTCCGTTAACATTTTTTATATACCATTCAGAAAAATCCTGTTTAGCCTCCATTCCCACACCGGTTATGATTTCATTTTTTGTGGTAATCTTCACAAATTTATCAGTATAAATTTTAGCCTTTTTCTGATCCCAGGTTAATTTTTCTGTATTCATTTTTTCACCTTTGGCATTTCTGACAACAACATTACGGTTTACTTCAACAATTTTCCTTGCCTGATATGAAATGCCGTTTTCTGCTTCGAGATAGCTTTCTTCCTCGCCCAATTCATTGTAAAATCTTGCTACAAGCCCTTCAGGCATTTTAAAATAAGGATCTGTTTCTGATTTAAAACCAAGCAACTTCGGAGCAAACATTCTGGCTTTAAGCCGGCCCGAATCTGAATAAGTAATGGTAACATTGGTTCCCTGTTCTGAAGAAATAAGCGTGTCGGCTTTTTTCATTTCAGACACATTTTTCCTAGCCTTATCTCCTGTGCATGAAACAGTAAAGTTTACTATGACACATGCAACAACAATTAAAAAAGCAGGGAATTTAAACTGCATTCTAATTAATTTTACGGTTGTCGAACCAAAGATCTGAAAGACTAAATCCAATGGTCAACCTGTAAATTTTTTCTCCAACTAACCCGTTTGAATTTTGACCTCTTGAAATATATTCTCCGGTAACATTAATCATTGATTTCAAATAAACCCAATTGTTTTGAGAATAGGAATAAACCCTTCTCAATTTAGGAATACCAATTCCAAAGCTCATACCCTGAGCTTTAATATTTTCTATTTTCCCATCAGTACCTTTAAAGTTATAGCCGGTATTCATTAGCTTATAACCAAAGCGATATTCAAAATTTGACATCTTCTTTCCCTTATCATTTTTTTTATTTTCAACTATATCAGCATCGGGTCTAAAACCAAATGAAAATGTAAGCTGAGTTGCATTAGAAAATGAATCAGTAAAAATTGTCTTTTTTACTTTAGCCAGATTGTCTTGTTTATAATCAATTCCTAACAACCAGTTTTTCTTGTAAGTAACTGTAGCACCTACAGAAAAAGCAGATGCCATTTTTGCTGTTCCTCTTACATTGTTTTGATATAATAAGGTGTCTCCCGAAGTGTTAACATAAATTGGAATTGTATGAGCGTATCTGGTAAGTGTATAATTAAGAGATGAACCTGGAGTAAAAGTTGCACCTGCAACAACTGTGTATTTATAATCTAATTCATCCGACTCTTTTACCGATTTATATCTTCCAAATCCGGCATTATACTGAACCCCGAAATCATGTCTGAAACCTTTGAAATGATAAATACTTTCATCGCTGTAATCATAAAATCTAGCTGTGTCAGGATAAATTTGAACTTTGGTTGAATTTATTTGTCCGAATAAAAAAGCACTCGTTACACCCGCTGATAAATTACGACTAATTCTGAACGAATTTGAAATATAAGCTTTAGTTAGTCCACCATAATTACCGAAAGTAGTTACATAATTTGCAAAAGTTGTATCGGTGCGCCGGAAATAAAATGAGCCGATACTTGAATAAGGCGAGATACCAAAAGCCATAGCCCAATCAGTTTTGTATGCCGGATTTTTCAGTATAATATTTTTCGTGTTGTCTTTACTTTTTATTGTATCTTTAGATCTGTCTTTTGAAGTGTAGACAGGAAAAGCAAGGCTCAGATAACTGAAATTACCATTTCTGTAATCAAATCTGGAACTTCCGCTAAAAGTCTGACCGTAGTCACCCCTAAATCCGAAATTATAAATTACTCTATTTTTTCTGAGCGCAGTAAGAGCAGCTGCATTTGATACAGAAACAAAATTAGAACTTCTGAGTCCGTTTGAAATGCCGCCATAGGCTCTGTTTAAAGCAAAATCAGATGCATATTGTTCACCGAAACCTTTACTGCTGTAAGGAGATCGGGTATCATTCTGAGCCTTAGCATTAAAGGGCGCAATAATAAGCGCTCCGGTTAAAATGAATATAAAGGTTAAAATATTTGACTTAGTCATTGAATCTTAAAATATGGTATAATCCACGCAATACAAGCGCCGAATCGGCAAATATCCTGCTTTTAAACTGTTTCTCAAAATAAATACTATCACCACCGCACATCAAAACGACAGTTTCAGGATATAATTGTGTGAAATAGTCAATATATCCATTCATTTCCATCAACATACCCTGAAATGCGCCACTTGAAAGTGCTGAAAGGGTTGTATGTCCCATAAAATGAATTTTATCATAAACGGAAGCAAGCGGTAACTTTCCTGTTTGCTCATGCATTGCTTTAAGTCTCATTGCCAAACCCGGAGAAATATTCCCTCCATTATACTGAGCGTCTTCTGTTATAAAATCAATAGTAAGGCAGGTACCACCATCAAAAATCAGTGCAGGTTTTCCCTTGTAATCCATTGCTGCAGCTGCTAAAACTGCTATTCGGTCGCGACCAAGTGTAAGAGGTGTTGCATAATTGTTTGTAAAAGGTACGGGTGTTTCATTTGTCAGCTCTAATAGCGGGCAAGGTAAAACCGGTATAGTTATATTTTCTCTTACCGAACTCATAATTGCACCTTTAAGTGTGTATGAAGAAACTAATTCTACCGCTTCTTCAACAGTTGAAGAATCAGTTGTAAATAAGAGTCGTCCTTCTGGGTTAAAAATCCCACAATGCACTCTCGTATTGCCAATATCGATTGTCAGATAATTCATATTATTTGTTTAATTTCTCCATGTTCAAAATATTTAATTTCATCATTTATAGTTATTGCAATCCGTCCGTATTCATCTACATCATAAACTTTGCTGCTAAAAATATTACCATTTGCAATTGAAAACCGACTTAACTCACGGTATCCTGATAACGCTTTCAGGTAGGTATTTGTTACATCCTCCCTTGCCAATGCTTTTTCACATTGAATTTCAATTTCCTCGCATAATTCAGTTAAAATCTTCTCTCTGTTTGCTTCTTTATGAGTTTCATTATAAAATGAAGTGGCTGAAAGATCGGGATGCAATCCCATATTTTCATTGATATTAATGCCAATACCGGCAATTGTAAATTGAAGTTGCTGACCGGAAAAACTGTTTTCAATCAGAATGCCGGAAATTTTTTTACCATTGTGATAAATGTCATTTGGCCATTTAATGTACGTTTTCCCTTCAAGATTTTTTCTTACAACATTATAAACTGCAAGAGCAATTGCTTTGTTTAGCAAGAAAGGAGCCGTTTGAGTATCATTTCCCTGCAAAATAACGACTGAAAAAGTGAGGTTTAAACCGGAAATACTGTGCCAGTTTCTGTCTAGCTGACCCTTCCCATTTGTCTGTAGTTCTGCCAGTACAATGGTTCCGTGATCTGCAATACGGTTGCGGCAAAGCTCGAGAGCGAGATTATTGGTTGAATCCACCTCTTTAAAATAAATGAGTTTTTGACCAATATATCGGGTATTTGGCGTTATTTTTGCGAACACGTTGCGGAATTACTAAATTTCGAACAAAGGTAAATATTTGAATGGCAAAAAAACGAGTAGAAACAATTTCTTTAACGGATGCCGTTATAGCAGGCATGCAAGAAAAAAAAGCTAAGAACATTACACTTCTTGACCTTAGGGATCTTAAATCCGCAGTTGCAGATTATTTTATAGTATGTCATGCTCCAACAGGAAGGCAGGTTCAGGCAATTGCTGATTCTGTTGATGAATACACCCGTAATCTGGTAAATGAAAAACCATGGCATATGGAAGGAATGGAACATGCTGAATGGGTTCTGATAGATTATATCAATGTGGTGGTGCACATCTTTACTGAAGAAAAAAGAAATTTCTTCGGTATCGAAGAATTGTGGGGTGATGCAAAAATTACCGAAATTCCGGATTAATCATTTTAAACTTTTTTATTAAAAGGCTTATCGATGTTAAGTCTTAATAAGGTTTTGTATTATTACTAAAATCTTAAATTAACGTTAAACCAATCACCCGGTTTAAAAACAATTGTGACCTACAAATTCTGCACCTAATTCTTTTAAGCGGTTAATATCGATTTGTGGACTAATTGCATTTTTCTTTATAAATTGTCGGTTCAAGTATCATGAATCATGTTAATAAGTAT
>JACMRS010000350.1 GCA_014376345.1 Bacteroidia bacterium
ACATACGTTAAACGAAACTGTAGAGCCACAACTACAACTACCGCCATTTACAGTTAATTCAACCTGATTTGAGCTGCTTCCACTACAACCTGTAGATTTACAAACACCGGCACCCCATGTACCCCATGCATTTCCATCACAAGTAGCTGAATAAGAAGTACCATTTTTTAAAGCAATTGCCAGCTTTCTGGTAATAAAAGGATCTGTACAAGTATAACCGGTATTATTATAAGTACCCTTAGCTGTTACTTTCTTAAACCTAATAGAATTAGTATCCAATTTTGCTCTGAAAGTACCCCATCCATCGTATTGGGTAGTACCGGGACAGTAAGTTGATCCTCCGCTAAAACTGTCGCTATATATTATTTTGGCCTGAGATGATGCTTCATAAGCTCCTAATAAAGCAAATGAAAAAACAAAAAGTTTTAGTAATTTTAATTTCATGATTTGTACGTTTATATATTGTGCAGGTTGTAAAAGTAACAAAAAAATTCAAAAACACAAAAAGATAACACTAAATTTATAACAAATGTTAAAAATATTCCAGAGTAAAAGCAATAAAATAAGCTTTAAAAATTATAAAAGATTTATCTTTACAAATTACCTTGGAAGTTTACCACCCATCGAATTCATGGTTTTCATCATTTTTTTCATGCCTTCAAACTGAGTTAAAAGCTTATTTAATTCAACTACCGTTTTACCACTTCCTTTTGAAATTCTTGCTTTTCTTGAAGCATTCAGAATTTCGGGATTACTCCGTTCCTTAGGTGTCATAGATAGTATCATAGCTTCAATACCTTTAAACGCATTTTCATCTACATCCAGATCTTTGATTTTATTACCAATGCCAGGTATCATCGCCATCAGATCCTTCATACTTCCCATTTTCTTGATTTGCTGAAGCTGACTCAGAAAATCTCCAAAATCAAACTTATTCTTACTGATTTTCTTCTGAATTCTGGCTGATTCATCTGCATCAAAAGTAGCTTGAGCCCTTTCTACAAGAGATACAATATCACCCATGCCCAATATTCTACCTGCCATCCTTTCAGGATAAAAAACATCCAGAGCATCAAGCTTTTCTCCGTTACTTACAAATTTTACAGGTTTATTAACTACAGATTTAATAGAAAGCGCTGCACCACCGCGTGTGTCACCATCCATTTTGGTTAAAACAACTCCATCAAAGTTTAACCTGTCATTGAAGTTTTTAGCTGTATTCACTGCATCCTGACCAGTCATTGCATCCACAACAAATAAGGTTTCAGTTGGATTTACAGCTTTTTTCACTTCATATATCTCAGTCATCATCGTCTCATCTATACTTAAACGGCCAGCAGTATCTATGATTACAACATTAAATCCTTTCTCTTTAGCATAAGCAATTGCATTTTTAGAAATAGAAACAGGATCTTTACTTTCAGGCTCTGAATAAACTTCAACACCCGTCTGTTCTCCTAAAACTTTTAACTGGTTTATAGCTGCAGGTCTGTAAATATCACATGCCACCAAAAGTGGTTGTCTGCCTTTACTTTTAATAAATTTTCCAAGTTTTCCTGTAAATGTTGTTTTTCCAGAACCTTGCAAACCGGCAATCAGAATTACTGCAGGTGATCCAATAAAATTAAAATCTGCCTGCTGTCCGCCCAAAAGCGTTACCAGTTCATCGTTTACAATTTTGGTTAAAAGCTGACCGGGTGAAATACTTGTAAGTACATTTTGACCCAGTGCTTTGGTTTTGACAACCTCAGTAAAATCTTTTGCAATTTTATAATTTACATCGGCATCTACAAGAGCACGGCGAATTTCTTTGATTGTTTCGGCAACATTTATTTCAGATATTCTGCCCTGGCCTTTGAGGGTCTTTATTGCTTTTTCAAGCTTTGAACTTAAACTATCGAACATATTAATGCAGTAATTACCGCAAAAATAGTGTTTTAAAGATTAAAATTAACGGATAAGAGTGACAGTTCCTTTGAAATGAAATGATTTATTGTCAAGTCCAACAGCTCTAATCTTATAAACATAGACCCCATCCTTACAATTTTCACCCATATACTTGCCATTCCAGCCCTCTTTCATGTCATTGGTGAAAAAGATTTTCGCACCCCAACGGTCATAAATTTCAAGACTGTAATCAAGTATCACATTTCCTGTTTTATTAAAAATGAAAACACCTTTTGGATTGAAAACATCATTTATTCCATCATTATTAGGAGTAAATGAATTAGGCACATACATTTGCGATTCAGGTACAGTGCAGGCGGTATTAGAATGACTTTCCAATCCGCTGAAATCATTTCTGAATGCAACTACTTCAAAGCAAAGAGAATCAGATTGGGTAACATCAACACTTGTGAAAACATATTTAGTTGAATCTCCCGGCACAAAAGCTACATGCTGAAAAGTGCCATCAGCCAGTTTTACACGCACACTGTAACTTCTTACTCCTTCGCTCCACGCTAAATAAGGAGTCCATGAAAGATTTATCAGATACTTGACAGTTTGCGCTGACAAAAGAATACTTTTTGAAATCGTTGAAGGCACTGAATAATTATTACAAAAATCCTGGACTTTAATTTTATAGGTATAAGAAAAATTATGAACATCAGTATTCAAATCTATAAAACCGGTAGTATCAGAATACGCATAAAAATTGCTGTTTCCACCAGGATAAGTTCTTTCTATAATATAATTTTTTATAGTAAATCCTTTAGGATATGGCTTCCAGGTTGTGTAAATTTCATTGTCATTAATTACAGTAGCTACAATGGGTTCAACTTGCGCTGTAGGTTTAATAATAATCGGAATTCCGCAAGTTATATTACTCTGCGAACGCCATTTATTATTTGGATTTATTGCAACAACATAATAACAATAGCTGCCATCACAAAGATTTTTATCATTATAATTAGAAAAGTCTCCATCTACAGAATCAAGTAAATTGTATGGACCGCCATTCTTAGATCTGTAAATATAATATTTTTTCACCTTTAACCATCCCTGATACTTTACCCAGTTAAGCTCTATTTCATTAGCCACTTTACTAGAATCTCTTAAAAAGACAGTAAAATGAGATAAGGAATAATTCCCTTTAACATTGCAATTGTCTTCAGATTTAAGCGAATACCCGTATACCTGTTTATTGACATCAACCCCGTTGATTACAGTGAAAAACGTGTCATTAATTCCGTAAGCATCATAAAGTGGAATATATCCTGATCTGTCTTCAAATAAATGATAACCTTTAAAACGTGAATATTTAGATTTTGACCAGTTAACAAGAATATCCTTATTATTTAAAACGGTAACATAATTTATTATTGCAGAAGGTGGTGGTATTGTGTCATAAACATACACATAATATTCTGCAGAATCTTTACAGCCGTTTTTGTCTGTAATAATAAGAACAGCCTGATTTAAATACGAATTCTTGTATTTGTGAACCGGGTTTCTTTGTGTAGATGTATCTACGAAACTGAAAGGTTCACCAAAATCCCATTTCCATTGCTTAACATTTGCATCATTAAGTGAAGAACCTTTGAATGCCACAGGAAAATTATAACAAGCTGTATCTTTATCTGCAGAAATAGATGCAACAGGTTTACTCCACGATTTTATTTTATACTTATTTCTTAATGTATCAGTACAACCGTTGGAGCTGGTGGAAACGAGTACCGGACTGTAATTTCCTGCAGGATAGCGGTGTTTTGGAAATAAATCTTTTGAATCGAAAATCCCATCACCTTCAAAATCCCATTCATAATCCTGTCCGTTATCAGTTATATTTCTAAAAGTAACATCCAGAAGTTCACATCCGGTATCTTTTGCAATAGTATAATTTGAAATAGGCGATTTATAAACCACAATCGAATCCGGAGATTTATAAAGCACAAAACAACCAAATGAATCGACAAGTGCTAATTGAGTTTTATAAACCTGAACATCCAGTGACCTGTCAAATACTTTATATGAATGTGATTGAAAATTAGTAGAATCAATAGTTGAACCATCACCAAAATCAAGAAAGAATTTTGACAAGTATTTACTTTTATTGACAAAACCGACTTTTAGAGCCTCACAGCCAACTGTATTGGTTAAAGAATAATCAGGAATTGGTCCGATAATTTTAATGTATCCCTTTTTAACAAGAGTATCCATACAACCATATCCTGTTACTATTAACTTCACATCCAGTCCATTTGGCCCGGTATTTTTTCTGTACAAATGACTCTTTGCATTAGTTCCTGTGAAAAGAGTATCACCATCTCCAAAATACCAGGTATTATTATAAATCCATGGGTTAGGAGCAGGTGTGAAAGTTACTACCGAGGGTGCACAATAATTAATGGTATCGGCAGCTGTAAAAATCGCTCTGATATCATTAACATAAATATCTCTGGAAATTGTATCACTACAACCTCCTGCTGCTTTTACAATTAAAATTACATTGAAAATTCCTGTTTTCGTAAATACTATTGAAGGAGAAACTGTAGTGTCATTTTTTATAAACTTAAATCCGGTCAGAGAATCTTTAACCGACCATTTATATGAAACAGGATTTTGTGATGAAGCATTTGTTAGTTTAACCGGCCTGTTCAGACAAGCGTAGTTAGGCGCATAAAAGAGTGCTTTCACTCCAACTACAACAGAATTATAGTCAACACTGTCTTTACATCCGGAAGGTGAGGTATAATTAAACCTCATTGTAAAAGTATTTCTTCTGGTAAAATTAGCTGTAGTAATTAATGCATTTTTATTTGCAATTACCACACCGTTATTTGGCAATGCTCTCCACAAAGTAGAATATACAGAAGAGCCGTTTAAGAAATTACGGTTATTGGTAAGAGTAGCTTTAAGGGTGGTTGATAAAGGGTCGCAGCCATTATCCGGTGAAACAAAAAGTTTGAATTTCGCACCGCTAACATATATTTTCTTTTTAATAAACTGCGTGTCTAAACAACCGCCGCTTTTTGAATATGTAACCAGTTTGATTGTATAAATACCGGGCTCATCAAAAGCAGCATCGATAGAATCACCAACATAAGTAAGTTTAATTTTAGCACTGTCTTTATGACTGAAAAGCCATATAAAAGTAAAATTTTTAAAACTGTCTGTAATTTTTGCTGAAAGTCTTACCGGGAAATTCCTGCAAGGCAAAGTATCCTTTAAAAATACTGCAATAGAAGGCTTTGAAATTTTAATTTTTCTGTTTAAAATAATTGAATCTTTACATCCTAATTTATTATAAGCAACAAGTTTAACACTGTATCTACCTGTATCAGAATAGGTTCTGAAAGGATTTATTGCTGTATCTGTTGCAATTATTTTTTTAAGTTTATAGGTTGTATCATAAAATGTCCAGATGTATTTATTTACTGCTTTTGCAGATGCTTGCGGTGTGCTGTTGGTAAACTTAACCATTTCAAACGGACAGGCAGGATCAGGTGTCCAGGTGAACCTAGGGTCAATTTTTGTCATCCAGATTGCTGCCTTTCTGATAACTGTATCACTGCATCCATTACTGCCCTTCCCTATCAGAGTAACAGTATAAGTACCTTTTTTACGTAAAATCACCCTCAGATTTGATGATGTTGCTAAGGTATCATAAACAGCTGAATCGTTGTGTACTTTCCAAGACCAGGAAACCGGTGTAGCGCCAGTTGTTACTGAAGTATTAACAAGCTGAAAAGTGTCAGGATATGTACAACCTCTATTGTAATTTAATGAAAAGTTAGCCTGTGGACCATTAACAGTTACATAGTTGGTAAAAGTTTTTTCAGAAATACAATTCTGATAATTATCGGTTATTTTAAAAGAGAACTTACCAGGCTTGGTAAACTTTAATTTCTTAACATTGTTTTTATTGAAAACCTCGTTGTAATATTTTGGAGTATCGGTGAGTAAAAAACCGGTACGCGCATTAGGAACCGAAATTGTAAGAAGATTACTGTAACAAATATTTGTAGCAGAAAAAATTACGTTCAGATTGATGCTGTCTACGAAAGATAAATATTTCTTTTTTGAAACAGTATAAACACATCCGAGAGTTGTGGTTATTTTAAGACTTACGTCAAAAGTATCTTTTGTATTGTAAAGAATATTTTTTGCTATGCGCTGTGTTGAAGAATTGGGAGAGGCTTTAGGAAAGCTCCAAAGAATGCTTTTTATGTTCTGCTTCGCAGAATCAATTACAGGTGTAAAAGTAACAGGCTTTGGAAAACAACCATTGAGTGCACTTGCAGTAAAATCCAGCTTAACAGTATCAACAATATTAATAACTGAATCGACAGTTTGCTTAGACTGGCAACCGAAAGAATCTTTAGTGATTAAACTGATGCTTTTATAACCGGCAGGAAAAGTGAATTTAGCCCACAGTGATTTTGGTCCGTTTTTAATAAGGTTACCATTTATCAACCAATCCCTCTGAACAGATTTTGCGGTATTATCAGTTAAAAGTACTGAATCATTTCCATGACAAAAAACCGATTTAGAAGCTAAAACCTGAATTTTAGGAGAAGCTTTAGCATCTATAAAATTTGTTTTAGTTATAATACAAGTTGAACCGTCTTTATATTTTAGTTTTAATGAAACAGATTGTTTACCACTGGAAGTATAAAGTTTAGATATAATACTATCACCCGGAGCATATCCAGAACCAAAATTCCATTCAAAAGTTGTTCCTGCAGGAAAATTAGTTACTTCAAACTTAACTATCTGAGGAATACAAATAACTGTATCATTGCTTGAAATTACCGCTCCTCCACATTGTGAATAAGATAATTGAGCTGAAAAAATCAGCAAAACCAAAAGCAAATATGTCTTTAAATGGCGCACCATACGTGATTATACAAATATAGGTTATATTTTTTATGTTGTGATAGGTTTTTATTACTTTTGCCCCAAATAACAAAATATATACCATGAGTAAGACGATCATTTCCGCATTAGTTGTAATTTCAATTATAACTTCTTGTAAAAATCCTTCTAAAAAAGAAGTCTCTTCAACAAATTCTCAAACTGTTGAATTATTTAACAATGCAATAAAACTTAAAGATTATGTGACTGCAACTGTAGCTGCAAATCAAATCTTACTTGAAGACAGTAGCAGAACAGATCTTTATGATACGCTTGCAAAATATTATATCTATAACCAAAATGCAATCGGTGCGAGAATTATGACTGAGAAAGCATTGAAAGTGAATGCTAACAATTATAAAATGCTTGAAAATGCGGCTGTTTTTGATCAAATGGATGGCAATTTTGAAATAGCTCAGACCAAACTTCAAAAATGTTATGAGGCAACAAAACAAAGCAAGTATCAATATAAACTTGCAGAAAATTATGCTCAAATGACTCAATATAAAAGTTCAGACTCAATGCTGAACCTTATTTTAGCTCAGGATTCATCAAAAAATATGATGATGGAAGAAGCT
>JACMRS010000351.1 GCA_014376345.1 Bacteroidia bacterium
ACTTTAAACGGAATTAAAATTTACAAATTAACTGATAAAGTTCAGTTTGAGAGTCTTATAGAAGAAGAAGGCTGGCGTTGATATTACTCAAACCAGTCTTTCATCTTATCAAAAAATCCTTTATCTTTTCTTGCAGCTTTCGGAGAAAAATGAGTTGACTCTGAAAGTCCTTCCATCATTTCGTGTTCTTCTTTCGATATTTTTTTAGGAATCCACACATGAATCTGAACTAGCTGATCGCCGGTATTGTAACCATTGATATCAGGAAAACCTTTACCTCTGAGTCGGAGTACTTTTCCGCTTTGAGTTCCGGGTTCAATAGTAATTTTAGCTTTACCGTCTATTGTAGGAACTTCTGCAGATGCACCTAAAATTGCTTCAGGAACGCTGATTATCAGATTGTAAACAACATGGTTTTCTTGTCTTTCAAGTTCAGGATGTTCTTCTTCTTCGATAAGAATTATAAGATCGCCGTTTACACCTCCTCCCGGAGCTGAATTTCCTTTGCCTGAAACATTTAATTGCATGCCATCCTGAACGCCTGCAGGGATTTTGATTGTAGTTTCTACCTCTTCCTGAATTAATCCTTGTTCATTTGAACCTGTTGGTTTGTTGCTTAATGTTTTTCCGGTTCCCTGGCATTCATGACAAACATTTGCTGTCTGCATCTGACCCAAGAAAGTATTTGTAACTCTTGTTATCTGTCCTGTACCTCTGCAGGTGCCACATGTTTTAAATGCTGCACCCGGTGCCTGCACCATTTTGCGGTATTTAATCTTTTTCTCAACACCGCTTTTTATGTCTGAATAAGTTAATTTAAGTTTAATGCGAATATTGCTTCCAACCGGTTGACGTGTTCTTCCTCCTCTGCCTCCTCCTCCAAAAAAACTTGAGAATCCGTCACCAAAAACATCACCAAACTGGCTGAAAATATCATCCATGTTCATATTGCCATGACCACCGCCTGAGGCACCACCAACACCGGCATGACCATATTGATCATAACGCTGTTTCTTTTGAGCATCACTCAATATTTCATAAGCTTCAGCTGCTTCTTTAAATTTTTCTTCAGACGCTTTATCACCCGGGTTTTTATCGGGGTGAAACTTAATAGCCATCTGCCTGTAAGCTTTTTTAATCTCGTCGGCACCGGCATTGCGGTTCACACCCAGAATATCATAGAAATCTCTTTTTGCCAAAATCTTTTTTGTTTTTAGATGTATTAAAACATCCTGTTTTTTTTAATTATTCCCCAACTACTACTTTAGTAAAACGAATTACTTTATCATTCAAAGTGTATCCTCTTTCAACTTCATCTATCACTTTTCCTATCATGTTTTCATTAGGAGCAGGAATATTTGTTATTGCTTCATGCAGGTCTACATCAAATTTTTCTCCAACCGCTTTTATTGGTTTCAGACCTTTTCCTTCAAGCAAAGAATAAAGTTTGGTATGAATCAGGTCGATACCTTCTCTGATACTAACAATATCATCAGATGAATCCGCTGCTTTTTTGGCACGTTCAAAGTCGTCAAGTACAGAAAGTAATGACAAAATGATGTCTTTAGAAGCTGTTTTTGTAATCTCTAATTTTTCCTGAGCAGTACGTCTGCGAAAATTATCAAACTCTGCATAAAGGCGAAGGTATTTATCTCCGACCTCTTTAACTTCAGCTTTCAACTTTGCAATTTCTCCCGTTTCTGTGTTTTCAGAGGTTTCGGGTTCTTCATTATCGAAGTTGTTATCTGTATCAGGATTGTATATAGTGTCTTCCGGAATTTCTGGATCTGTATTCTGATTCATTTTAGTATTGTAATTTGACAAGGCATTTAGCAATTACTTTGCCAATGCAGATTCGGTGACAAGTTGTCAGAATAAAAAGAGTTGATTAACAAAAAAAGCCATCAATAAGATGGCTTTTTAAGATTTAAAGTGCGGCTTGTATTTTAGCCTGAATATCAGCGTCTTTAAGATTACGTGCTATAATTTCTCCTTTTTCGTTAATCAGAAAGTTAGATGGAAGTACTTTTACACCGTAAGATTTAACAGATTGTGAATTCCATTTATTGAAATCACAATATTGGTTTTTCCAGGTCAGATCATCTTCTGTAATTGCAGTTTTCCAACTGTTAAGATCAGTATCTAAAGAAATACTTACAAATACTACTTTAGAATTGTTACTGAAAGCAGTGTAAGCTTTAGAAATATCTTTATTTTCAGATCTGCTGATTTTACTCCACGATGCCCAGAAACTTAAGAAAACCACTTTACCTTTAAATTGTGATGCATTGAAAGTATCAGCTTGTATATTTGTTGGTTTAAAAGTAATTAATGATTTTTTATTAGCAACTTCAGCAGTGAATGTAAAAGAATATGCTGTAGCAAGAAGTGGAATAAGTGCTAAAATTAGTGTGCGTTTTTTGTTTTTATTATTCATAATATTTTGAAGATTTTAAATTCTTCAGTCTAACCTTACAATATCCGCTCCAATTTTATTCAAACGGGTATCAATAAACTGATAACCTCTGTCTATTTGTTCAATATTTTTAATGATACTGGTACCATTTGCGCTCATTGCAGCAATAAGCATAGCAACACCCGCGCGGATGTCGGGACTACTCATTGTTATTCCTTTTAAAGCAACTTTTCTGTCAAGTCCCATAATATTTGCTCTGTGTGGATCACATAAAATAATTTTGGCGCCCATATCTATCAAATTATCTACGAAAAACAACCTGCTTTCAAACATTTTCTGGTGTATGAGAACATTTCCTCTAGCCTGAATTGCTGTAACCAGAATAATACTGATAAGATCGGGAGTAAAACCGGGCCATGGTGCATCTGCTACTGTTAAAATTGACCCATCAATAAATGATTCTATTTCATAATGTTTTTGTGACGGTATATAAATATCATCTCCTCTGAATTCTAGATGAATACCAAGTCTTTTGAAAATATCAGGAATCATACCGAGCTGGTCTATTCTGCAATCTTTAATTGTTATTTCAGATTGTGTCATAGCTGCTAAGCCAATAAAGCTTCCAATTTCAATCATATCCGGAAGCATTCTGTGCTGACAACCGCCAAGTGATTCAACACCTTCAATTGTCAGTAAGTTTGAACCAATGCCTGTTATTTTTGCACCCATACTGTTGAGCATTCTGCAAAGCTGTTGCAGATAGGGTTCGCAAGCTGCATTGTAAATAGTTGTGGTTCCTTCGGCTAATGATGCCGCCATTAAAATATTTGCTGTGCCTGTTACCGAAGCCTCATCTAAAAGCATGTGTGCTCCTTTGAGTCTTCCCGGTGATGTAACTTTATAGAACATTTCATCGCTGTTGAACTCAAATTTTGCCCCAAGTTTCATAAAGCCGATAAAATGCGTATCTAGTCTTCTTCGGCCAATTTTATCGCCACCCGGACTAGGTATATATCCTTTTCCAAAACGAGCTAATAAAGGACCGACAACCATAATTGAGCCTCTTAATCCGCCGCCTTTGCTTTTAAATTCCGCTGAACTCAAATAATCAAGATTAATATTTTCAGCTTTAAATTTGTAAGTGTCTGATGAAATTTTTACTACTGAAACACCCATTTCTCCTATCAATTCAATCAGTTTCATTACATCTCTGATGTCGGGGATATTTGAAATTGTGATTTCTTCAGAAGTAAGAAGTACAGCTGAAAGAATTTGAAGTGCTTCGTTTTTAGCGCCTTGAGGGATAATCTCACCTTTAAGTGTTTTACCGCCGGTTATTTTAAAAGTTCCCACAGATATTAACGGTTGTTTTTAAAGTTGTTATTGTATTTTTTGAAGTTTTTGTTGCCGCCATTGTTGTTATTGGGGTTGTTGTTGTTTGCGTTATTCCCACTATTGCCGTTATTGAATTTAGGCTTGTTATTATTATTAAATGGTTGTGGTTTCTTTTTACGTGCTTCAATAGTTATTTCAAGTTCTTCCGGATTAACCTGAAGTTTGTTTTGTGACATTAGGCTTAGGTGGTCAGCAATTTGCTGATTTGTAAGGTTTTCGTTGTTCCAATTTCTTGAAGAATTGTTCATGAAAGAAGCAAGAAGATTTACAAATTCCAATCTCATTTCCGGATCTTCCATATTTGGCGCTTTAGCTACCAGATACAGAAGGTTTCGACCATAAAAGCGAAATTTGATAGGCTGGGTTGGGTAAGGAATGGTTTCAGGTAGTTTTTTTGCTTTTCCTTTTTCAGGAGGTGGAAATGGAGAATCAACATCCAGTTTGTAATCTGCTATAATGTGCAGATGGTCCCAAAGTTTTTGTTTATAATCTGTTTGTTCCTTAAGCAGAGGGTTAAGAGTTTCCATGATGCTTATAATAACCTCTGCTTTTTTATTTCTTTCCTCCCTGTCAGGAAGATTGCAAACATGCTCGGTTAGGGTTTGTATACTTCTGCCATACTCTGAGATTATCAGATGTTTGTTCTGGGTATTGTAATCAAATAAATTTGTCATCTTATGTTTTCAAAATTAAGCAAAAAAAAGTCCCGACTAGTCGGGACTTTTTAAATATTTGTTATTGAAAATTATTTTTTGTTATAAGCTTCAAGTTCGATGTAAATTTTTTCTCCTTTAGTGTCAGTGCCTTTAAGCTTAACTTTCTCATTTCTAAGCTCTTGAATCTCTAAACGTTGTACACGTGGCAAGTAATCATATTTTTCAGAAAGATCGACATTAAACTCAACAAGATTGTGGTGGTTGATAAAAGAATAATTTCCAGTTGATCCAAAACGTTTGTGAAATTTAGAACTGTAAAAATTTAAAACAGTTTCGTTTTTATACAAGCTAGAGTAATCGGCACGTATTGTTCTAGATCTGTCTTTGTAAACAATATCAGCATTATAAGAACCGGTTCTTGTAAGAGACCAAATTATCATAAGTGAATCATTTGAAAGTTCTTTTAAAGCACTGTCGTTGTCATTGATTTTAAAATCTTTGATTTCCCATTCATTTGCAAGACGGTCTCTTTTGCTCCTGAAACTGATTCCAGGGCCATCCTCATACTTACAGCCTGTAAGAACAAGGCCAATAAGCACTACTAGTAATAATATATTTTTTTTCATTTTAGTTTAGTTTTATTGAAGTTGTGCAAATATACGGGTATATTTTTGAGAATTCAAAAGTTTTTTGTTAGAAATGTAACATTAATCTGATACTGCCACTTAGATTGTCATTGTCTAAAAGAAATCCACTTGATTTTCCATTGACAATGTTTTTTCTTGAATTCAGACTTGAATTAGCAAAATCCCAGCTTTCAACAGTAAAACTTGAAGCTCCTGTTGTGTAAAGTGATGGTCCCCAACCAAACTCACCTCCAATTGAAAGTTTTGGTGCTATAAAATATTCAACCCCAACAAACCCTCTTAATGTAATTGAGAAGTGATTGCCGTTGTTAATAATGGTATTTCTGACAGTATTAGTATCTTCATCTTGAATCCTATTGCCATAATTTATCCTGGAATCTGAACCTGTTGAAAAGGACATTAAACCTTCAAGTCCATAATAGCCTTGTATTCTGCTGTTTCCCCTTCTTTTCTCAAATCCAAATCCAATACCGATATTACTTGCGCTGCTGTGAGTTATGTTTTCACTCGTTTCCCCTGGAATATTAGAAGGCTTTTTGGGAGTGTAAGATTTTGCGTTTTGTGATAAAATCCCCAGTCTAAAACTTGCCCTGTATGCAAAATTAGCTTCTTTAAAATATTTTCCAAAAACAGACTGACCGCTGCTGTATGTAAAGTCAGGAGCAGAATTATTATTATTGTTACTGAAAAAATTTCCTGCATATCTTAAAAATGGCTTTGCATCAATTCCAAGTGCAAAATCTCCTTTTTCAGGAAGAATATTTATACCTTTTTTTGAAGTTAGAACCGGCTGAACCTGAGAACTTGCAGACAGCGCAGATATTAATATACAAATTAAAGCAAGTGATCTTTTCATGTCTCGTTTATAGGGCAAATATAGTTGCAATTAACAATAATATCAAAGAATCCGTAGTTTGGCAAATTTTAGTACCAAAGTTTTCTCGCCAACTTCGTTAAAACGTATCAAAGCTTTCCTGTTTTCACCATTATCCTCAACATTTATAACCTCACCTTGCCCAAATCGCTGGTGCTCAACATTCATTCCTGCTTGTAATGCAGAGGTGTCACTTTCCTTGAAATCAGCAGAAACCGGAGATGAAGGGATATTTCTTGTAAAAACAGGTTGTGACCTTCCAATTCCCGGCTTACCGGTATTTAACCCGAAACCTCTGCCATATCCCGAATCTGTATCTGGTTTTTTATTAACTTGTGAAGGTTGAGACATGAAATTGGCCATTTCCAGAAACCTGTTGTCTATTTCATCAATAAAACGACTTGGTTCGCAGGGTATTAAATTGCCGTATTTGAATCTAGAAGTAGCAAATGATAAAGTTAATTTTTCTTCAGCTCTTGTTGTAGCCACATAAAATAGCCTTCTTTCTTCCTCCAGATCCTGCCTGCTGTTAAGTGCCATTTGTGAAGGAAACAGATTTTCTTCCATTCCAACAACATAAACATGTTTAAATTCAAGTCCCTTACTACTGTGAATAGTCATCATAGTAACCCTGTCGTTACCGTTTCCATCATCTTTATCTGCATCTGTCAAAAGAGCAATATCCTGAAGGAAAATAGAAAGGGTTTTTTCCTGCTCGTTTGTATCGTCTTCTGTAAACTCTTTTATCGCATTCAGAAGTTCAATAACGTTCTCATATTTGCTTACTCCTTCAACAGTTTTATCTTCATGCAGACTTCTCAGTAAAGTAGATTGCTTGGCAACATATTCGGCAATTTCATAAGCATTTTTATGTTCCTGCATGCTAATAAAACTGCGCATCATTGTATGAAAATCTCTCAATGAGCTCATTGATGAGCCTAGCGAAGGAAATTCATGAAGCCTTTCAAGCACTTGCCAAATAGTAAGGTCATTGGCATTGGCTAATACTGTTAGCTTGTCAATGGTAGTGTTGCCGATTTTACGGGCAGGATAATTAATTATTCTTTTTAAAGCTTCTTCATCATTCTGGTTAACAACCAATCTGAGGTAAGAAATAAGGTCTTTGATTTCTTTCCTTTGGTAAAAAGACAATCCGCCATAAATACGGTACGGAATATTCATTTTGCGCAACGCTTCTTCAAAAGAACGCGACTGAGCATTGGTGCGGTACAAAATAGCAAAAGCGGAATGTGGCAGTTGCTTTTGCATTTTATCTTCGAAAATACTTTGTGCTACCTGCCTGCCTTCTTCATTGTCCGTCATGGCCCTGAAAACTTTTATTTTTTCACCGGGCTCATTGTTGGTGAATATTTTTTTATCGAGTTTTTCTTTGTTTTTGCTGATAATACTGCTGCTGGCATCAACAATATTGGAGGTAGATCTGTAATTATGTTCCAGTTTAAAAACATTCAGTTCAGGATAATCTTTACTGAAATTCAGAATGTTCTGAATATTGGCACCTCTAAATGAATAAATACTTTGTGAATCATCGCCAACAACACAAATATTCCGGAAAACTGCAGCCAATCTTTTAATAATCATGTATTGGCAGAGGTTGGTATCCTGATACTCATCCACCATGATATATTTAAATTTGTGCTGATATTTATTCAGCACATCGGCATGATTTTTAAGCAGCAAAAAAGTATTGACAAGCAGATCATCAAAGTCCATAGCACCTGCTTTAAAACAACGCTCAGCATATTTTTTATAAATGGCCGCCATTTCAGGTCTGCCCGAACTGGCATCACCTTCTACAAGTTCGGGAGATTTGCCATAATCTTGGGAGGTTATAAGATTGTTTTTGGCACTTGAAATTCTGTTGTAAATTATTCCTGCTTTGTAAAGTTTATCATCGTGAGCCATTTCCTTAACAATAGATTTGATAAGATTTTTGGCATCGTCAGTATCATAAATAGTAAAATCTCTCGGATACCCGATTCGCTCAGCTTCAATTCTAAGAATCTTTGCAAAAACACTGTGAAAAGTGCCCATCCAGAGGTTTTTAGCATCGGCACCAACAACAGTTTCAATACGAAGACGCATTTCTTTTGCGGCTTTGTTGGTGAAAGTAAGGGCCAGAATATTGAATGCATCAACATTTTGTTTTAGCAGGTGTGCAATACGAAATGTAAGTACTCTGGTTTTGCCGCTTCCTGCGCCTGCAATAATCATTACAGGTCCATCAATGCACATTGCAGCCTGTTGCTGTTCGGGATTAAGCCTGTCTAAATAGGGTGGTATTTCCTGGTTATTCAATTCGGGAGAAACTAGTCTGCAAAAATAATACTCAGCGCCCGTTTTAGCTAATCATTCACAGTTTTGTGTATATTTTTCTGAGGTGAAGGTTGGTGGAAAGTTTTGAAGTGGTGGTTTGGGTTTGGAAGGAATGGAAGAAGGATGATTCAATTTAATATTTTAAATCAAATTCATAAGGAGTTAAAATGAAGAATCAGAAAGTATATTAAAACACCAATTATGTGGGTATCTATAAACACTTTTTTAAAAGTGCTTTTGCTCTAAATTTAATCTTAGTGCTTTTTTTTCATCAAAATCTTTAGGAAGTTTTACTACACCAATAATTTTTTTCAATCTAGGTGAGATCTCTTCGGCAAAACTATCTTGAGTTATTGTGTAAAGATAGTTTTCAATAATTTCGGATAAGCTTCTTCCGTTATTTTTGGCATAAAGTTCAGCACGTTCAATAATGGATTTTTCAATAGTCAATATAAGTTTTGTGGTCATGACAAATAAGGTTTTATAAAGATACAAATTAGTTTTAAAAATGCAAAATGGTTTAAATTATTTTTTATTTAAACATTGATAATTAAATGACGTCTTGTTTTTGATTTATTTGGAAAAATACTGATTAAATAAACCCATCTCACCCAACCCTTTCTTTTGTCAAATAATAAACAGGAATGCCAATTAAAACTATAACCAATCCCATTCCTGTATTAAGTGTGTCGGCATATAATAAATTGATGCAAATAGCCGACGTGATAATGATGTATAGTGCAGGAATTACCGGATATCCCCAGGCTTTATAAGGTCGTTCAGTTAATGGTTCTTTTTTTCTTAAAATAAAAATACCTGCAATTGTGAAAATATAAAACAACAGAGATGCAAAAGTAGCATAAGTTAATAAGTCGCCATATTTTCCTGAAAGACAAAGTACACTCGCCCAGATAGCCTGCATCCACAATGCTTTTGCCGGTACTTGTCTTTTGTTTAATGTGCCTGCTTTCTTGAAAAATAAGCCATCTTTTGCCATTGCA
>JACMRS010000352.1 GCA_014376345.1 Bacteroidia bacterium
ATAATTTTCCCTGTTTATGTTTTTCATATTACTGCTTCTAAGCTTACAATATAATTTTTCATTGTTTGTCTTGCGCGAAAGATATAAACCTTCACCTGCGCCTCATTAAGTCCCGTTATTTCGCCAATTTCTTTATAATCATAACCTTCGTAATCCCTTAGCATAATAACTGACCTTTGTATTTCGGGAAGTCTGCTGAGTGCGTTGTTTATTACAAGTCTGATATCGGGTTGGTGGTTGGCTTCACGAACAGGCTCCCTGAAATTATCACCCATGCTAATGGTATGCTTTTGTTTTCTGATATGGTCTATCATTTTTCTGTAACCTGTTGTAAATAACCATGACCTGCATTTTTCGAAAATTACTTTTTCTTTGTTAATCCACAAACTTTCAAAAGCGTCCTGCACCACATTCTGCGATTCATCCCGGTCTTTCAGGCTTTTATTAATAAACCTGAATAACCCGTCTGAGTGTGCATCAACACTTTTGTTGTATTCTGCGGCGGTCATCTGTTGTCTTATACGGATCGAGGGTCGGTAAAGTTACAACAGTGAGGAAAATATTTTATATATACTGATAAATGCTACAGAAAGTGCTATAAATCACAACCCAGCTTTAAGATTGTTTAAATGATATTTAAAATTATTGTGAATGTGGATTTATTCCATTGTTTTAATATTATTTTTGAAGGGTATAAAACTATTAACGTTTATTGCCATTTTTACGTTCGATGTCTGATAAAATTAAGCTTCTTCCCGATTCTATTGCCAACCAGATCGCTGCCGGTGAAGTGGTTCAACGTCCAGCCTCAGTGGTGAAGGAATTGATGGAAAATGCTGTAGACAGCGGCGCTGATGAAATTAAACTGTTTATTCGCGAAGGTGGCACCCAGATGATTCAGGTGATTGATAATGGCAGTGGCATGAGTGTTACTGATGCACGCATGTGTTGGGAAAGACACGCAACTTCAAAAATATCAAAAGCCGACGATCTTTTCAGACTCAGAAGTTTTGGTTTTAGAGGTGAAGCACTTGCCAGTATTGCGGCGGTGGCACATGTAGAAATGCGCACCAAAAGGACAGAAGATGAAGTAGGTGTGTTAATCCGCATTGAAGGCTCAACTGTAAAGGAACAGTCTGGAGTTTCAACTCCGAATGGTACTCAGGTTTCTGTTAAACATTTATTTTTCAATATTCCTGCAAGAAGAAATTTTCTTAAATCTGTTCAGGTTGAAACAAGGCATATTATGGATGAATTTATCCGGGTGTCCATGGCCAGGCCAGAAATCAGTTTTAGTTTTTATAATAATGATAAGGAGGTTTATATTCTTCCAAAATGTGAACGCAAACAACGTGTTACAGATTTACTTGGAAGAAAAGATAAGAGTGATTTGCTGGAAGTTAATGAAAACCACGATCTTGTCAATGTATCAGGTTATATCGGAAGGCCTGAACTTGCTAAGAAAACCCGTGGCGAACAGTACTTATTTGTAAACAACCGTTTTGTTAAAGATGCTTACCTCAATCATGCAATAACAGGGGCTTACGAGCAAATGCTTCCTCATGACAGTTATGCTACTTATGTGCTTTTCATGGATATGGATCCTGCAAGAATTGACATCAACGTACATCCTACCAAAACCGAAATCAAGTTTGATGATGAACGCTCGGTTTATGCACTTGTAAAAGCGGCTGTAAAAAAATCTCTTGGCAGCTATATGCTTATTCCTGAAACGTTATTAAGAGAAGACCCTAATATATTTCATCCAGTATTTTCTAACCGTGTAAATTCTCCTGACAATTACAATGCATCTCCTAATGTCAAAGCAGATAAGGCTTACAATCCTTTTGATTCTGATTACGGACGTGTTAAGAAAACTGCAAACTGGGAAGTTCTTTTTTCAGATGCAGAAAAAAGTGAGGTAACACTCACTTCTGGATCTGGATTCAAACAAAATGAATTTATTGAACCTTCGCTTCAACTCAATACAGAAATAGTTTTTAACGAAAGTTGTTTTCAGATCAGAAACACCTTTATTGTTACAAGATATAAAGACCAGCTTTTAGTTGTTGATCAGAGGGCCGCACATGAAAGAATATTGTACGAACGTTACCTTAACTATATGGAAAATCACCTTGCTGCAACGCAGCAATTGCTTTTTCCAAGAACAGTAGAACTGAGTTTACAAGATTTCAATCTGGTATGTGAACTTGAGGAAGAAATTAAAGCCATTGGTTTTGATGTAGCACATTTTGGCAATAATTGTATGATTATAAATGGGGTTCCTGCCGATATTACTAAAGGGTCTGAAAGAGAAGTTTTTGAAGGCCTTATTGAAAAATATAAAAACAATCAGGGACAGCTTCACGAAAGTAGAAAAAATGCAATGGCAAGAGCGATGGCTCAAAATGCTGCAGTGTTTAGAAATAAAGTACTGGAACCAGAAGAAATGCAGGAACTGATTCAAGAACTATTGTCATGCAATCAAGCAGCAGTAAGTCCTTCAGGAAAGTCAGTTTTTCTTTCTTTTAGTCCTGAAAAACTAGAAGACCTTTTAAAATTATAATAAGTTTATGAGAATAGGACAAAACACAAATATTCCACCGGTTATTAAAAACCTGCTGATCATTAATGTGATTATGTTTGCAGCAACTTGGTTGGTTTTTAATAAATATAAAGTTGAACTAAGTGATTACTTAGGCCTTCATTATATTTTTAATCCTTCATTCAAGCCCTGGCAGATTATTACTCATATGTTTATGCATGGGTCATTGACTCATATTGCATTTAATATGTTTGGACTTTTTATTTTCGGATCATTCCTTGAAAATATGATGGGGCCAAAAAAATTTATATCCCTATACTTTGTGTCAGGTATAGGCGCTGCTGCTGTACATCTGGGGGTTTTAATGCTTAAAGCTTATCTTATTTTAGGCACCTTAAATATTCCTCTTCAAGGAGATTATTCAGCTTCAGATGCAGTTGCCTTGTCAGATGTGTATTTTTCAAATGCAGTTGGAGCTTCAGGGGCTATTTATGGCATTATGGTTGCATTTGCATATTTATTTCCAAATACTGAAATGTATTTTATGTTTATCCCTTTTCCTGTTAAAGCAAAATATCTGATACCATTAATTTTGTTAAGTGATGTTGTTCTCGGATTAGTAAATGCAGGTGACAATGTGGCCCATTTCGCTCATATTGGTGGCGGCATTGCCGGTTTTATATTTATCTATATTACGAATAAGAGAGACAGGTCAGGCTTCTATTAATTATTTAAGCATTTAAATTGTAATATTTTCAGCTATTTTTGCCATAACCCTGTAATGAAAAGAATTTTTTCTTTAACTGTCTGTTTACTATGCTGCCTCTTTTTCAGTGGCTGTTTCGAGGTTATCGAAGAAGTTACCTATACGGATAACACCAAAGGAAATTTTAAGTTTACAATCAATTTAAGTCAGAGTAAAGGCAAGTTGAAAACGCTGATGTCGATGGATACTTTTATGGGTGCAAAAATGCCGAGTCAGAAAGAAGTTAAGTCAGAAATTGCAAAAGTAAAAGCTACATTAATAGCCTCAGAAGGCATATCCGATGTTAAAGTCAGTGAAGATTATGAAAACATGATCTTTAAAGTAGAATGCAAATTTGCAACCACATTGGCGCTTAATTCAGCATTAAATACTATTGCAGTTTCTGTGGCTAAAGCAAAAGAAGGTGAATTTATTCATCCATATTCTAAAACTGAAAATTCATTCAGCAGAGTTTCTATAATCAGTGCTGCTCTCGAAGCCAAACTGGATAAAAAGCATAATTCTATTGGATTGATTAAAGCGGCAAATTATACCAGTATTTACAGATTTAGTAAAACTATAAAAAGTATAAGTAATAAATCTGCAAAAATATCAAAAGATGGAAAAGCAGTTTTCCTGAAACATAATCTTCCTTCAACAATCAAAAACCCGGAAATATTAAATAATGAAATCATTCTCAATTAAAAATTACAGTAAAATATTTATTTGTGCAATTGCCGCATTTATTGGTGTTCAGGCAAATGCCCAGGATCTTGTAAAGCACATTCCGCATAACTCAATAATAGTTGTTGGCTATAATCCGGCATCGCTTATTCAAAAAGGTGGACAACTCGGCAAAGATGTCATTGCTAAAACATTTACAAAAAGATATCCGGGTTCGGATAGTGCTTACGATCATTGTAGCAATATGTTTTTTCAAAAACTCATGTCAGATCCTTCGGCAGCGGGTATTAACGGAAATACAGATCAGTATGTTTTTAGACAAAATGCTCCGTTAGTTGAAACCGAAGTTGATAAAATTGTCGATTATCAGTATGGTTATCACAGTAATAACACAGATCCTAAACCAGCATGGGTGTTTCTTTTCAGCATCAATGATCCTGAAAAATTTCTAAATGCTACCCGCAATTGTGCAGGAGCAATAACGAAAGATGTTTCCTTCGAAAGAAATACTATTAAAGGGTTTGTAAATAGAAATTTTCTTGTTGCTGTTAATGGTAATACCGGCATGATTTTTAAAACAGATGAAAGTTATTTCTATTACACGCATAGTCAGGATACTTTATTTGATAAGGAGCAAATGGAAGAATTTGTTAATGCAGACAGTATTTTTATGGTACAGCTTTTGAAAAATCCTGAAGGATCACTTGACAGCGCTGAAAAGCAAGCATTCGATATTAATAATAATACTTCAGAGAAAAATTTTGAATTAAGGAAGGTTGCTGCAATGAATGCTTTTTACGAAAGTTTTTACAATGGGATGAAAACCAGAGCAATTGCATTATTGGAGGTTACTGCACCATCTCTTGCTTCCAATGAAATTTTTAATTCGGGTCGCAATGAAAGACATGATGCCTGGTTTTGGGTAAATACAAGCTATACCGATAATATTGATAATTTAAATATGATTATGAGGTTATGGGGAGGAAGAAGGCACAGTTCAAACCCTGTATCTGTAAACCCTGCAGATCCCTATACACCTGTCTATATTCAGGATAATTATTATATGTCTTTTCTTAATTTTTATAAAGGAAAAGCTGAGATGACATTTAAAAGTGTTCTCAATCCAAATTTGGCTAAGCTTGTTAAAAAAACTTATAAAGCTAAGCAGGACAAGGCGCTTTTCAAATATATTGACGGATCTTCTTTACTGGGTTATGTTTCTACTGCTGTTGATTTAAAAGCAGTAGGTGATGCGTATGAAAAAATTTACCTGGATTATTTCAATGCGATGTACCATTCAGATCCTTCATCAGAATTTGCCGGTACTATTGCCGGAGCCGCTGAAATAA
>JACMRS010000353.1 GCA_014376345.1 Bacteroidia bacterium
AGGGCGTTTGTCCTGTTGCTACTGCTAATGTTCAGCTTGTTATTCACCCTTATCCGCAGATTGATTTTGCCGGCGATACGATTGGGGGTTGTGAGCCTGTAACCAGCAGCTTTACTACATTTGTCAGAAAGCCACAAGGTTCTAAAGGTAACTTAACCTACCACTGGTATTTTGGAAATGGCGACACCACTCATACTGAATTAAACCCACAGAATATCGTGTTTGATACTGCAGCCAGAAATGGTTACGATGTGAAACTGGTAACAACCAATAGTTTCCCTGGAGGAAAATGTGTAACGGTAACCGACAAACCGGGTTACATTAAAGTATGGCCGAATCCTGTTGCAGACTTTACATCAGACCCTGAGTTCTTCACCACTGTAGCCCTTCCAAGATTTAATTTCATTAACAAATCGAAGATTAAGTTTGGAACCATGAGTTACCTGTGGTCTTTTGGAACAGACAATCCTGATGACACTTCAACCAAAAAAGATCCGACCTTCACTTACACTGAAGACACATTGAAATACTGGGTATCATTATATGTGGTAAGTGATCATGGTTGTGACAGTCTGAAAATATCTCAGAGAATTATCGGACCTGATGTTACAGTGTTCATACCAAATGCATTCTCTCCTGATGGAGCAGGTATTGCCACCAACAATGTTTTCAGAGCTGTTGTAAACGGAGAGAAATCATTCTTCTTACAGATTTACAACCGTTGGGGAGAGCTACTGTTTGAAACTGATGATAAATACAAAGCATGGGATGGCATTTATCAGGGACAAGCATGTCAGCAGGATGTGTATATGTACAACATGAAAGTTACAGCTTTTGATGGCAAAATATACAGGTACGATGGTACTGTAACCTTGCTTAAATAAAGGTGAAATATGAGTTTAAAAAACTCTTAGTTTCTCTTCTAATTTACTATTTGCTTTTAGCATGTCACGCCCCTCCTTATAACTTAGATAAGAAGCGCCTTTAGAATGATTGAGAGTGCTTATTTTATAAAGTAATTTCCAGTGTCTGATGATTTCTTTCCAGGCAAAAAATATAGAATGAGAAGGATCATAAATGTGGGTGGGCTCACTCCCCGCCCCATTTAATTCTATTATAGAAAAATGTTTTCCTTCGCACAATTCATCCCATGAAGAATACATAATATCTAATCTGCCATAATAAAATCCATCAATCTTGTTGCATAAAGCATCGATTGTGTTAAGTAACTTATCGTTTAACTGATGTGTAATATCAATAAACTTCGATCCTCTGGTATGACTGCCATAAGGCACTAAAACAAAGCGTTGACCACTTGGCAAAATAGTATTTAAAAAATCACCATACATCTTTTGTAATGCAGAAAGCTGATAAAGACTTCTTGGATTATTTTTTATTAACTGTAACATAGAGTCAACGTTATTTCCAGTAATGCTTAAAAATTCTTTGTAAACAATACCTGTAATATTGCCTTTTAGTTCACCTGGAATCCGGCAATAAAAAATTCCAATTTCAAGAGGGGATTTTATGAATTGCTGAATAAGAAAGATATCGGTGCTTTTATTTATATACTCCGCCAATTCCAATTCATCTTTAACAATTTGAACAGCAAATCCTTTCATTCCAATATCAGGTTTCACTATAAATGGAAAATTAATCTGATGGTTTGCTGCAATAGATAAAACAATATCAACAGGAGTATCAGATTCAAACATAACAGTTTCTGGAATATACTCAGCCGGAATTAAATCATAAATTTCTTTTTTAGATTCCATGGCCATTGCGCCGTTTTTAATGGTAGGGTTTGCTGCATTAAAAAAGAAAAATGATTTTGCTTTAAGAGACAAATAAATCCATACAGGCATAATTGAAAAATACACCAAAGACATTGGCCAGTATTCCCAATGAAATAATTTATAAATTTTCGATTTTAATAAAAGCATCAGTTTATGGTATTGACATAAACTGTATCTACTGTCATTAAATATTTACTCTGATTAAGCAGGTCAGTATGATTTAAAGAGATGCTATTTCCATTAATCAGTGCCTGAGTGATACTGAATGTTTTAATTTTGTTTGCCCTATTGATCACAAAACCATTTTCAGAATCGTTGTGATTATAAGTATGAAAATTCATAATCATTTCATCAGTAATTTCTTCGTTTTGAATTAGAAAATCCTGAAACAAATTTGCTTTAAAATTAGCAATTTCAGCAGAATATAATGTTGATGACGACCAGATATAATTTGAAGTACTCTCTAATTCAGTTTTAAATTTTATTGTCCCGTCCCAGCGCAATTCAAATAATTTATTGCGTTCAAAAAGTATTAAAGTAAATGGTTCAATATTTAAAAGATTTAAATGATCAAAATAAAAAACAGGTGCAAGATTACTAATGATATCAAGCAAAATCAAGCCTCTGCTGATTGCATAATTATCCAGTGGCACATGCTTTTCAAAGGCTCCATTTAACAAGACAGCAACAGAACCGTTTTGATTGATTGCAAACCATGTTCCTCCTGATTTAGGATCTTTAGGAAAAATCAGTTTACAACCATTGATTATTTCTTCTTTTGGCTCTAAAGCAGTGGGACGCAAAACATTCTCATCACGGTTTGATGTGATAAATACCTTGTTGTTATGCCAGATATAACTTACTGTACACATTGATTTTTGTATTGCAATGTTGAGAGTGCCACACCAAATAAATCTGAATAGAAACTAAAAACGTCTTCAAAGTTATAGTTTACACTTAGAATATTATAATTTTTTGAATTAAACCTGACAATAAAATTAATATTCTGTTACAAAAATTACATTTAGAGTGCTTTTGTTATGTTTGGAAACTTCTTAGATTAAAGATTTCTCTAAGTCAATAGCTTTTGGAAATAAAATATTATTTTCCAAATGAATATGTAGATGCAGGTCATATTCAAACTCTTTAAGCAACGCAAACGTGACTTTATAGGTATTACAAGCATCTAAGGGTGGTGTATAATTATTACTTAGTTTAGCAATCATTCTGAAGCGTTCGCCTTCGGTAGTATGCTCATTCATCATCATTTGAATAGGATTCTGAATAGTTCCAAAGGCTGGTACATCTAATTTCAAACCTTTTAATTTTGAATTAACAAGATGACGCACATAAGGAAATAATATTTGCTCTTCCTTTTTCATGTGATGCGCTAATTCATCTGCAGAAGCATTAAAATTTTTGCTAATTTCCATTAATTCAGGATGTCTTTCACCATGAAATTTACAGATTTTATCCAGGTATGGCTTTATCTCCAGTGATTTTTCAACTACATATCTGTGGTGTTTTTTCTCAATATAATCCGCTAAAAGATCTAATGGCCAAGTTGTATAAGCTGAAGTTGATTCATCCTGCTTTTGAATGGCACTTTCTAAATCACTCAAAACTGATATTGTATCAACTTCTTTTTTTACACATGCATCTGAAATAGTTCTGTTACCCTGGCAACAAAAATCTATTCCATATTTTTTAAATACTGATGCACTGCGATAGTCTTTAGCTACTAATTCTCCGATAATCTGATTTTCCTGAATTTGCATTTTTTTGATTTTAAAATTTGTTATTGACCCCAATTGGTAATTTCTTCTGAGTTCCAGAGCGTTGGGAAAAACTTACGCTGTTGAAAATGAGGATGCAGGTATTTCTTCCATTCACTTCCACCTGTTGCGGCTTTATTCTCTCCCTTTTTATCTAAATAATACTGAGCAGTTTGCAAGTGCACCAAAGGCCAGGCAACATTATATAAATGGTCAAACTCCTTTAATTTTTCTGTCAATTCAACCGAACAGTTGTTAATATTGAAAATAACATCTTCGAGTGTTTTACCTTTAGTTTTATTTGCTAAAGCAATAAACCTGTCCATGTATTTTTCTTCAAACTGAGTGAGTGTTAATGTCTTTTTGCCTGTTGTTCTGTTTAAACCTGCATCTTTCCAGTAAATATGATCGAAATATTCTTGTGTTGTAGGGTTGCTTCCCAGTCGTTCTTTACCGGTTTCATTAATTAAATTCTCCAGTCTTGTACAATATATTTCTATCAGTCTGAATTGCGCTGATTGAAACCCGCTTGCAGGCGCCAGTGTACTTCTAAAGGTGTTGTAATCATCGTAATTCATTCCCGATTTCATCACATCAAATGAGGTAATTAACATGGAAGTATATCTAATCAGACGATTGAATTTATCAATCCACACTGCATCATCGAATGGCTCGTAGAACAGCTGTTTGATTTCATGAACCATCATTTTAAGTACTAATTCTGTTACCTGATGGTACATAATAAAGATTTCTTCGTCTTTAAAATTTGTTCTTGGTTTCTGAAGAGAAAGCAAAGTATCTACTTCAACATAATCCCAATAATTTATTGGTTTTGCATGCAGTAAACCTTTTAAATACGTTTCGGGGTTTTCACCCATTTTCTGATATTTATTTTCAATATCTTTAATGATGTTTTCTGTACTCATAATTTTAATTTTTCAAATTGTAACATTCCGAAAATAACCAAACACACTACTTTAATAATTTCAATTCCTATATAGTAAAAATGAAGGTTTTAATGGGTTACTTTAATACCTTGCATTTGCATATCTGATCTAATCCCTTATGCCGGCAGCAACCAAAAGATTGAACAATAAGCAATGCAAAGGGGATAATAAAAAATAGTAATAACGTTTTTCTAATAGAAACTTTTTCAATAACATAATTCAAAACAATAGCTGCAGAAAAGCACCATTCTATTTTTATTAAGTGCCCCGAATACCAAACGTTCAATACTTAAACCATTTGAAACAGTCTCACCCGATGCACGAAAACTTAACCAGGAATCCATAAAACTGATCGCTAATACAAATCCAATCCATAAAAAAACTGCAATCAGTGCAACAGGATATTTTACAGATATTTTATCGGGCTTAATACTTTTAGCAATACTTCCGTTTTCTAATTGGGAATGAAACATTTCTAACATTCTTTGTTTAATTTAATATAAGAATGAAATGAATCAAACTCATTTTATTATTACTTATAAACTAAAATTGGTAATGACATAAAACGCAGCCCAACCCATAAAAAATATCAATAAAATCCATAGCCAGCTTGGAACACTTTGAGGTGTTTCACTTCCTTCGATTACAAATTTCTTTTGATTTCCTTTGTCATAAGCATTTATCATTAAGGGCAAAACACCATCCACAACAGCGTTATCAGAAATTCCTTCAACTGCTATTGCGGGACCATTCCTAACTATAAATTTTATTTTTCGTATTCCTTCCCTACCAGTTGGCGACTTACTTACAAGTTTAAGTGTGTGCTCTCCATCTGTCAGTTTGCGTGTATCCAGATCAAACTGAACAGGTGCTGCCATTTCAGCAATTGGCTTTAATTCGTCATCAACAAATAATGTGATTCTGCTTTTATCTACTTTCATATTATTAGTTATTAAAAATTGATTGTTTAATATGATCTGCATTATGCTCGCCGGGCTTAAATAAATATTTAGCTGAAAACACAAAAGTCAACAAAGTAATAATTGCTACTACTGCAATAATTACCCAATCCCAATTGCTTTGCGGTCCGGCACCATGAGTTAATCCTAGTGTAATTTTTGGCTGTTGTTTTTCGCATACAGGACAAGCAGATAAAAACTGCGAACCTAATGCAAAAACGAAAATTAAGAATATTTTTTTCATGCTATTGTTTTTTTGCAGTTAATTTAATGAAATCCATAATTTTCTTTACAGCTTCTACATCAACCGGTTTGGCACTGTTTCCCCAGCTGGTTTTCTCATGATTAATAATTGCTGTAACCTCTTCTGCCGTTAAATTATTATTTAATCCTACAGCGTTCATCACAGCATATTCAGGTCGGGCATCGTAACCAAGCATGACGATATTTACGTACAATTCGAGATCTTCTCCCAATACAATCGGACTGCCTTTTAAAGGAGGGAATGCACCTTTTAATCCTTCTCCATTAGCCTGGTGGCAACTCACACAATTTTGAGTGTAAAGCATTTCACCATTTGGCATATTGATTTCTCCATTTTTAGCAACTGCTGCTTTTTCAGACTTTTTATAAAGAAATTCCATAGGTGCTTTACCATCCGGTAATGGAACTTGTTTAAGACTTTGCAAATAGGCAACCAGTTGCAAAGCTTCGGCACTTGCAATAATTTTTCCTGTAACGCCTTTTTTAAATTTATCAGGAACGTTTACCTCTACGTCACCTTTTACAAGAGTATCAACCTCCGTAAACATCCATGGATATGCCGGCATGATAGATTGCTCTACGACAGCTCGGGGTTGATATAAATGCAATAAATTCCACGCAATACTGCCCTGACGGTTTCCAACATCGGTAAGGTCAGGACCGGTTCTTTCAGTTCCCATTAGCGTGGCTGTATTGCGCCATAAATCAGTGCGTTCGTCACCTGCATAATCTGAAGGAATACCGGGACGTTTACCCCACATTTTATCCATGTCAATATTACGGACCTGCTGCGTATGACAGGCAACACATCCATTGGCTATAAACAATTTCTTTCCTGCAATAGCATCTGCAGATAATGGAATTGCACCTGGCAGCGGAGAATTATTTTTCTGATTATTGATTGCCGGTATAATCGCAACTACTATTGTAAGACCTACAAACAGTCCCAATGCAGTTAAGAATAGTTTTTTATGATTATCAAAGAATTCCATATTGTCTAATTTATTTGGTTATTGTTTGTGAGTCTAATTCTGCTTTTACTTTCAAAATATCTATTGGTGAAACAGGTATTTCAATTTTCACTTTTTTCTTTACCATTACATAAAAATTATAAGCAAATAATAAATGTGAAAACCACATTAATGAGCCACCGATAGCACGCCACAACCAGTATGGTGCCATTAGTACCACGCTGTCTATAAATGGTCTGCCTTCAATCCACATCAAGCCTCTTAAAGTAGAACCATACATTAAAGGAAAAGTGTAAAATAACAATCCTATAAGAGCCAGCCAGAAGTGCGCTCCCACTGTAATTTGCGAAGGTTCGCGACCAGTAAGTCTTGGAACAATTGTGTA
>JACMRS010000354.1 GCA_014376345.1 Bacteroidia bacterium
ATTGCACTGCAAATTTAAATTTCCCGAAATTTATAATGTCTCCGACTTTATGCGGACTAACGTCTTTTTCTTTACTGTCTTTTTCAAAAACTGTGAAAGCAAAATTATCTGTAAAAATCAGCTGATAATCCTTGTCATAGGGTGTGAATTGAGGATCTGATAAAATATTAATCTTGAAAGGTGAATTGCCAAATAATTCTGTAGTCAAAATATTTCCGACAGCATAATATGAAATATTCAGATCAACGATTCCTGCTACATCCTGAGCTACAAGTTTCGATCTGATAAGTTCTATTTCACCAGAAAGGTTGTCGCTTTGTAAAGATGCAATATTTGAAATACCCAGATTTGAAGCTTCTTTCTGAACTTCAAGCTTTATTGTTGATGTTGCTCTGTAAACAGGTTTAGTGTATTTAATATAATAATGGCAGGAAACTACTGCTATAGTTAACAGAATAGGGAACCAATACCATGATTTTTTAAAAATAAGCCAAAGCTTATCAAAATCAAACGGCATTTCCGAGTCGGTTTTAGTGGCAAAAAGATCAGGTTTGTTTTCAGACATTTATTTTAAGCTGTTTATCAGAAATGTAAAAGTTAGTAATACCTGCAAAATATTCAGGATATAAAGGTTGTCACGGATTCCTTCAGTACCAGGTCTTCTAACTGGCTCAATATAAACAATGTCATCTGGTTTAAGATTGACAATGGTTGCTTTCATATCAGAAATAGTCTTAAGGTTTACAACAGTTACTTCAGGAGTTTTAAGATCACCTCTTACTATACGGATATTATATCCTTTAGAATTTGCATCAAGTCCGCCATATAAAGCAAGTGCTTCGAGTAAGGTCATACTACTGTTGGTAAAAGGAATCAACATACCGCCTTTAGTACCTCCGAGAATAATTATTCTTTTATTAATTACGTTAGAAATGGTATAGACTTCATTGTAATATGCTTCGAATTTCTTTGAAATTACACTATCCATTTGAGTGATAGTAAGTCCTACAACCTGAACTTTGCCAATCACAGGAAAATAACAGATGCCATTTTCGAGAACAAGGAATGTAGGTTTCTCAGTTGATAAGGTATTATTGTCACCTGAGTTCGGTGCTGCTAGTTTACCATTTGGGTCTATTATTGCTTCACCAAGATTAGTATAGAGAGAAAATTGAATAAGATCACCTGTTTTTAATGTATATGCTACAACTGTTTTCTGATATTCAGATTTCCAATTAATATCAGATTCATTGGTTTTAAGAATGATATTAGCGGTATAAGATTTACATCCTGTTAACGCAGCAATAGCGAAAATCAGGATCAGGAAGCGGAATTTATTCATTTGTTTGCCTGTATCAGTGCTTTATAGTAAAAATACATTACCATTAAAGTAATTAACCGCGAACTTACTTCAACAGCGTTTAAAAAGCAAGGTTTTTCTGTTGTCCGGGGTTGTTTTAGAATAAAATCACCAATAATAATTTATAATTTAAAGTTTAATATGTAAATTGAGATTATATGTTGAAAGTTTAGGCAATTGTTTTTGTGAGTGTATTTTCAATAAAATAAAATTAATTTCAACCATAAAACCTTTTGTCATTTCCTTTTTTTAACTTAATTTTATTCCCCCTATTTATAGGATTATTTTGGACAGACAAATAGTTCATATGGACCTTGACAGCTTCTTTGTTTCTGTTGAAAGACTGAAGAACAGTGCTTATGTCGGAATTCCACTTATTATTGGTGGAACTGCTGACAGAGGTGTTGTAGCATCGTGCAGTTATGAAGCACGTGCTTTTGGAGTGCGTTCGGCAATGCCTGTTAAAACTGCCAGACAACTTTGTCCTCAGGCCACTTTCGTGCGACCCGATATGGATGATTATAGTAAGCATTCGAGATTAGTTACTGAAATTATAGAATCAAAATCGCCTCTTACAGAAAAAGCCTCCATTGATGAGCATTATCTGGATTTAACCGGTATGGACCGCTTTTTTGGATGCATGAAGTGGGCACATGAGCTGAGGCAGCATATTATTAAAGAATCAGGGCTTCCTATTTCTTTCGGACTTTCAGTAAATAAAACTGTTTCTAAAATTGCAACTAATGAAATTAAACCAAATGGGGAAATGGAAATTTCTGAAGCTCAGGTAATTCCTTTTTTATCACCACTTTCTGTTAGAAAAATGCCCGGTGTTGGTCCGAAAACTTATGAGCAACTAAGGATGCTTGGTATTACTTCAATTGAAACACTCAGACAAGTACCTTTAAAGAAACTTCAAAAAGTTTTGGGAGAATACGGTACTGTTTTATTCGAGAAAAGCCGGGGAATTGATTTGTCACCTGTTGTACCTTATTCTGAACAAAAATCTATCAGTAAAGAGATGACTTTCGAAAAGGATACTATTGATATTAAAATGCTGAATGAGCTTATAGTAGCAATGTGCGAGCAGATTTGCTTCGATCTCAGAAAGCAGGAAATGCTGGCAGGTTGTGTGGTAATAAAAATAAGATATTCCAATTTTGAAACCTTTACCATGCAACAGAAAATTTCATATACCTCCTTTGATCATACAATAATGGAAACTGCAAAAGCTCTTTTTAAAAAGCTTTATGACAAACGGATGTTGATCAGACTTATTGGAGTAAAAGCAACAGGACTTATTCATGGCACCCAACAAATTGATATGTTTTCTGACACCACAGAACAAATAAGTCTTTATCAGGCAATGGACAAAATAAGAGCCAGGTACGGGGAAGATAAAATTATGCGCAGTTCAGGTTTGTTACTAAAAAAATTATAATTTTTTACCCTCTCTTAATTTCTGAAAATTGTATCTCAATTGCCATTCATATTATAGCCTGAAATACGGTACAATGAGTGTAGAAGATCTTGTTGAGGCGGCTTCTAAAAAAGGGATTACATCTTTTGTACTAACAGATATTAATAATTCCGGGGGCATGGTTGATCTGATAAAAGCATGCAGAGAGAAAAATATAAAACCTGTTGCAGGTATTGAATTCAGGATAGGAAGTAAGTATCTATATACAGGAATAGCTAAAAACAATAAGGGCTTTGAGCAGCTTAACAATTTTCTTTCCGAACATAATATTAAACACCTTGCATTGCCAAAACAACCTGAGTTGCTTTCCGATGCAATATGGGTTTATCGTTTTGGTCAGAAACAGTTTAGTGAACTTCGGGAAAATGAATTTATCGGTATAAGAATCAGTGATATTAATCTGTTCCTGACTTCAGGATGGGAAAATTATATTGAAAAGATTCTGATTTTACAGCCTGTTACTTTCGAAACAGCTCAGGATTATGAAACACATACTCACCTTCGTGCAATTGCCGAAAATACGCTCATCAGTATGCTGGATAAGGATGAATTTGCTAAAGAAGACGAGCATTTTTTTTCTCCTGAAGAAATAGATGAAAAATTTATGCTTTATCCTTCAATAATTGAAAATACAAAACAATTTTTGAGTTCTTGTAGTTTTGATCTGACACTGGAAGGATCTAAAAATAAAAAGACTTTTACTGGAAGTCATGCCGGCGATAAAACAGAGCTTGCAAGACTTGCAAATGCTGGCATGTTAAAGCGTTATGGAAGTGAAAATGAAACTGCAAAAAAAAGGATTGCTCATGAGTTGAAAGTAATTGATGACCTTAAATTTTCAGCCTATTTTTTAATTACTCAGGATATCATCAGGTATTCAATGTCTCAGGGGTTTTACCATGTAGGCAGAGGTTCCGGAGCTAACAGTATTGTTGCTTACTGTCTTAATATTACAGATGTTGATCCGATTGAACTGGATCTTTATTTTGAACGCTTTTTGAATCCAAAAAGATCGAGTCCGCCAGATTTTGACATTGATTATTCATGGAAGGACAGGGATGCAGTTATAGATTATATTTTTTCAAAATATGGCAATGGACATGTCGCCCTTCTTGGCAATATTAATACGTTTAAAGACCGCAGTATTATTCGTGAACTCGGTAAAGTATTTGGTCTTCCCAAAGAAGAAATTGATAACCTTATCAGAGATCCCAAAGTACCAGAAGAAGGGAGTTTGGCTGAGAAAATTTACCGTATAGGATCTCGATTAAGTGCGGCACCTAATCACCGTTCCATTCATGCCGGAGGTATTCTTATTTCTGAAAAGCCGTTGTCTGCTTATACCGCTTTGGATATGCCCCCAAAGGGTTATCCAACGGTACAATGGGATATGTATATTGCATCAGATATCGGTTTTGAAAAACTTGATATTTTATCTCAGCGTGGAATCGGTCATATTAATGATGCTGTTCATTTGGTTTATAAAACAAAAGGTGTCATTCTGGATATACATAATGTTGCCATGCTTAAAAGTGATGAAAATGTCTGTTTGCAGTTGGAAAGTGGCAATACAATCGGATGTTTTTATGTTGAAAGTCCTGCCATGCGGGGGTTGCTGAAAAAGCTGCGATGCAAAGATTATCTGACACTTGTTGCTGCAAGTTCTATTATTCGTCCTGGTGTTGCAAGCTCTGGTATGATGCGGGAATACATACTCAGATTTCATAATCCGGGTTCGGTTAAATATTTACATCCCATTATGGAAGAGCAACTTAAAGAAACTTTTGGGGTAATGGTTTATCAGGAAGATGTGATTAAAGTATGTCATCATTTTGCCGGTCTTGACCTTGCTGATGCTGATGTTTTAAGGCGAGCAATGAGTGGTAAACACAGAGGGCGAAAAGAATTTGATGATATCAGAGACAGGTTTTTTAGCAATTGTACTGAAAGAGGCTATTCTGATGAACTGTCAAATGAAGTATGGAGGCAGGTAGAGTCGTTTGCCAGTTACAGTTTTTCAAAGGCACATTCTGCAAGTTATGCTGTTGAAAGTTATCAGAGTATGTATCTTAAAACATATTATCCTTTGGAATTTATGGTGGCAGTAATTAATAATTTTGGCGGTTTTTATTCAACGTGGGTTTATGTAAATGAAGCCAGAAAAGCAGGAGGAGTTATTCATGTTCCTGATGTTAATTTAAGTGATCATCTGACAAATATTTATGAGGATGATATTTATCTGGGATTTATTCATGTTTCCACTTTAGAGCAAAAGCTGGCGCAATTAATCCCTTTCGAGCGTTTAAAAAATGGCAACTATACAAGCCTTCAGAATTTTGTTGAAAGGACAGGAGTTGGATTAGAGCAATTGTTGTTGCTTGTTAGAGTTGGTGCTTTCAGTGCTTTCAATAAGGGCAAAAAAGAATTGTTATGGGATGCTTACATGCTTAAAGGAAATACTGTAAAAGAAGCACTAGTTTTAGCATCTCCTTTATTCCCTTTACCCGCAACTACAGACAATGAAAGGATGCCTGAATTGTATCACGATGTGATAGATGATGTTTATGATGAACTTGAACTTCTTGGTTTTGCTGTTTCTCAAACAATGTTTGACATGCTTCAGACTGGTTTTCGTGGTGATAGCACCACTGAAAACCTTATTAAATTAGTTGGAAAAAGCATTCGTATTGTCGGACAATATGTAACCTATAAACCTGTAAGGGCTAAGAATAACAAGCACATGGCCTTTGGCACTTTTATCGATGTTGAAAGTAATTTTTTTGATACCACCCATTTCCCGTCTCAGCTTGCTGCATATCCATTTAAGGGTGCTGGAATGTATCTGATAAAAGGTAAGGTAGTTGAGGAGTTTGGTTTTCCGAGTATTGAGGTTGAAAAAATGGCAAAGCTGCAATTAAAGCTAAAAAAATAAATGTTATTTGTTTGTTTTATAGTTTGCAGATAATGGTTTCGAGTTCATCAATTAAAGGAATTTGATAGTTGTTTATTTTAAGCCTGGCTGTCTGCAGGTCAAACCATTCACACCTGTCTATTTCCGGAAATTCTGAAAGTTTACCTGATTTTGGAGGCCATTCCATTGAAAAATTATTACTTTTAATTTCAGTTATATCAATGTCTTCTTCTAATGCAAATGCAATAACTGTTTTCCCGTCTTTTCTTTTGACAGGTTGAAGTTGAAAGAAATTTTGATTTTTCAGAGTGAGGTTTGTTTCTTCATGAAATTCGCGCTTTGCTGCATCAAGTGGTGTTTCATCATCTTCAAATTCACCTTTAGGAACCGACCATGCATTCTCCTCTTTTTTCTTCCAAAAAGGACCACCCGGATGTGCAAGCATCACTTCTGGTTTGTTTTTTGTTAATCTAAATAGTAAAATACCGGCACTTTTTTTTGGCATTTATTTTTTGATTGCAATTTAAGCATAATATTATAAATGCCCTTATTCATTGAGTTTTAATTGTGTTTTTTTAAATCGTGCGTAGAATAAAATAGTTAATCTACGCATATTTGCGTAGATTATTTGAATAATGCGTAGATTAGAACAATATTTGAATTGTTAACCTGATGATAATATGCCAAGATACATTCACCAATTAAAGCAATGGCCAGAGTTTGAATGGAAAAGTGAAATTGTAGTTCCACTTATCTCTGCTTTACGTCATAAACAAGGGCGCTTAGGAGGCGCTATGGATTTTATAGGATTTGCGTCAGCCGAGGAACCTTTGCTTCAAACCCTTACTCTTGACGTGCTTAAGTCATCTGAAATTGAAGGCGAGATGCTTCATCCTGAGCAGGTGCGTTCATCTATTGCACGCAAACTTGGATTGGATATTGCAGGGTTGGTGCCTTCAGACCTATTTGTCGATGGTGTCGTAGAAATGATGCTAGATGCTACTCAGAATTTCAACAAACCACTTACTAAAACAAGACTTTACAGCTGGCATGCAGCTTTGTTTCCAAAAGGAAGAAGTGGCATGCAAAAAATAACTGTTGGTAAATGGCGCGACAGTAAAGGCGGTCCTATGCAAGTTGTGTCCGGAGTAATGGGGAAAGAACGTGTTCATTTCGAAGCTCCGGAATCAGAAAGACTCGATGACGAAATGAAAGTTTTCCTTAAGTGGTTCAATTCGAAAAATGTTTCAGATCCGGTTTTAAAAGCTGCTATAGCGCATCTTTGGTTCATTACAATACATCCTTTTGATGATGGAAACGGTAGGATGGCGCGGGCTATTGCAGATATGCAGCTCGCAAAATCTGATGGTGACAGTCAGCGCTTTTACAGCATGTCTGCACAAATACGTATTGAAAGAAACGCTTATTATCACATACTGGAAAAAACCCAGCATGGTAAATTAGAAATTACGCAATGGCTGCAATGGTTTATGAAATGTCTTGACAGCGCACTTAATGCAACCGATATAACACTCAGACGCATTTTAAGTAAAGGAAAGTTTTGGGATAAACATCAGAAATCAAACCTTAATCAAAGACAGAGACTGATGATTAATAAATTATTTGATGGGTTTGACGGTAATCTAAACACCACAAAATGGGGGGAGATTGCAAAGTGTTCTCATGATACAGCTTTGAGAGATATCAACGACCTTCTTGAAAAGAAAATTTTATCAAAAGGAGAGGGCGGTGGCCGAAGTACCAGCTATATTTTAAATTATTGATATTTAATCAGTAGAAATTTACTATTATACAATCAAATATTTTGATAGCTTTTTCTTCGTCCGGATTAAATATGCTGATCGATAATCTTTTTTAAATCACCTGCCTGAATCACTCCGGATTGTCTCCACTTAGTTTCACCATTTTTAAACAAAATAAGTGTTGGGACACCCATTACATTGTAAGCTTTTGATGCAGCAGGATTTTTGTCAATATCAATCTTAATAATAGTTGCTGTATCACCGATCATTTTTTTTAAATCATCCAAAATGGGTTTCATCATTTTACAAGGTCCGCACCATTCTGCTGAAAAGTCTACCAATACCGGTTTACCTGAGTTTATTAACTGTTGAAATGTAGTTGCCATAATAAATGCTTTTTTCAAATATAGTTAAAGAAAAGAGATGTTAGCAAGTAATGATTTACTCATATTACATAATTTACTTGAACCATTCAAGATAATAAAATTACTATCTTGATTAAAATTTTAAATTTTATTTACTCGGGAAAGAATTGCGAAGCGTTCTGAGGGTAATTGAATAACGCATTTCTTTAACCGGTGCAATACTGTGTTCCCATTTTTCGCGAGAATCATTTTTTAGAATGTAAAGTGATCGTTTCTTTACAGAGACGTTAATAATTGACGACCGTGATTGATTTTTTTATCATAAGGTCTCATTTTAAATATGCAATCGGAAAGCAAAGAGATTCCGATAATAGTTTCAAACGGAGGTCCGTCCCTGTGCCAGTTAATTACAGAACCGGGAGGATATTCAGTGATGAGCATTTTAGCAAGATCTGCAGATGATATTCCGGATATTTTCGAAACTTTATTTAATAAAAAATCAAATTTTTCCGGTATTTGGTTTCCCGCTGAAATTGATCTGGAATTAAAATGGTATTCAACACCAAAACCCGCAATTTTTCTTTTAGCCTCGAAACCTTGAAATATCAGAGGTTTGAGTTCCAAAGTTGATATAATTCTGCAAAGTAATTTTTCCTCTTCAACAGTTAAAAAATCTTCGTAATATTTGAAGCCTTCCGGCAGAAATGTTTCTAAAGGAAATAGTGTGTTCATAAATTACCTGAATGATATTAATCTGTTTGTTATGGTTAAATAGATTAAGATTAGAAAATTCAGAAAATTAATTAATATGATATTAATTTTATCAAAGTATATAATATTTGACAACCATTATTCAAATTATGACTGCTGTATTTTTTTTATAATTTCATAACTTTTTAATCTTGCTGAATGCTCATAAACAGGGCAGGTCATCATGAGTTCATCAACCTGAGTGCTGTCAATAAATTGATTAAGACCTTTGCGTACTGTTTCGGCACTTCCTCTGAAAGAATATGTTATCATTTGCTGAAGCGCTGCTTCTAATGCAGGTTCGATAATTAATTCTGAAGGATTTGTAGGTGGTTTTAGCTTTTCTCTTTGCCCTGTAATAATACCAAGGTATAATCTTTTGAATGAGGTAGACAACTTTTCTGCTTCAGCATCAGTATCTGCTGCTATAGCGCTTACACATGCCATTACATAAGGTTTTTTAAGTATTTCTGAAGGACGGAAATGAGTGTGGTAAATTGCAAGAGCCTGATGAAGCATAGCAGGAGCAAAATGACTGGCAAATGCATAAGGTAGTCCTAATGAGGCGGCAACATAAGCGCTATCAGTGCTTGAGCCGAGTATCCAAATTGGAATATCTAAGCCTTCACCCGGAATGGCTCTTACCTGAGCATTCTTATTTGAGGATGATAAATATTGCTGCAGCTCCTGAATGTTTTCAGGAAATTCTGCTGCAGCTTTTTGGCTTCTTCTCAAAGCTATTGCTGTAAGCTGGTCTGTACCAGGAGCGCGTCCTAGTCCCAGGTCAATACGACCCGGGTAAAGGGTTTCCAAGGTTCCAAATTGTTCAGCTACTATTAAAGGTGAGTGATTTGGAAGCATAATACCTCCCGAGCCAATTCTGATTGTTGAAGTTTGCGATGCCAGATGCCCTATCAAAACTACAGTAGCAGAACTTCCAACACCTTCTATATTATGGTGTTCTGCAAGCCAGTATCTTTTGTAACCAAGTTTTTCTGCATGTTGTGCAAGATTAACACTATTTGAAAAAGTGATGGACACAGGATTTCCCTCGGTGATCATTGCCAGATCAAGAATAGATAGCGGGATGTGTGATAAATTTTTGTGAACCATTTAAAGATGCAAATTTAAATAATTTAAAGATTATAAAATGAATTTTTAAATTCAGACTTTATAAAATTTTAAATTGGAAAAGGGTTGTTATATTTTAAAAAAGTCTTTATTTATTAGTGTTTTTCACAAAATATTTAAATTTATTTGTATAGAAATTTTCTAATAAAATTGATATTTTAAAATTTCATTTTGGCTTTAACTTATAAAATTATCCCACTTATAGCCAAAATGAAAT
>JACMRS010000355.1 GCA_014376345.1 Bacteroidia bacterium
CCGTTGTATTCAATTCTTCAGAGGCAATAACCAGTTTCTTGTTAATGTCATTAATCTGTTGCATGCTCAGGTTATAGCTTTCCATGAAATCTGTAAACTCCATTATATTGATATTTTTTTTCCTGAAGTTGGTAATAATTCCGAGGTATATTTTATCGAATGATTCATATTTTGAAAGAACATATTGCCCGTAATTATCAGATGCTTCCTTCCATTTCGAATAATTTTTATTTACCTCATTTATAATCTCATTTTTCGACATTGATTCACCTACCAGATATTGATTGTTACGCGCTTGCGCCATCATGATGTTTCCTTTATTCCTATTCCACAATGGTAAGGGTACACCTAAAGTCAGGTTTACCTGATTGTTGAAAGCGCCTCCTCGCTGATCGTAAGAAGCTCCGAGAGTAACATTCGGAACCGCCAAAGATTTCTGTAATTTAAGCATCCACTGGCCCGATTCGGATTGTTTTATTGCAGCCAGGTAATCAGGGCGGCTTGCAAGTGCCTGCTCGATTAGGGAGTCTGTATTCAGTTGTCTTACGGGGTTTTTGAAACAACTTAGTTTTGAAAGGCTTACCACCGGCCTGACATCAGTGTTGAGCCCTCTTATTATTTTAAGCTTTTCTTGCGCTTCGAGTATAGAGAGTACAATAGCATTTCTGTCATTTTTTATACTGAAATATAATGATTGGAGCCTAACAAGATCTTTTAACGGAAGATTTCCTTTACCGGCTTGAATTCGGTAAGTGGTAATAAGCGAATCAAGGTTTGCGAGTGTTGTATCTGTAAAGGCCAGCTTTTTTTGCTCAAAGTAAATTTCATAAAAATTTTGTCTGAGTTCAAACCTTAAATTTCGCAAGATATCTTCAAATTGCAGTTCAGCAATCTCCACATTTGAATTGTTAAAAGCGATCTCATTTTTTCTTTTGTTTCCAATTAAAATCAATTGCTGAATAGCCAGTGTTTTCTGACCCTGAGCACCGGCGTCAAACACGCGGTTAGCAGAAGGATTAAAGGCATTGATCTCGGTAGAAAGATAGGGCAGGTCCCAAATTTTTGCCTGAATAACAGCAGCTCTGCTGATATCAATGTTAAAATGCCCGGCAATCAGCAAAAGGTTGTTGTTTGTAAATTGCCGTTCGCATGAATCCAGAGTCTGGCAAGTGCAGCTGTATGAAGCAAACAATAGAAAATATATTAATCCTTTTTTAAGCATGTGGTCCGACTTTGGACAAAGGTGAACCACTCAACTTAAACCGGGCTTAAAAACCGGCTTAAAAAATCCTTAAAAATTAAATATTATCGTAAACACGTTAAGAATGTCGTTCTCATTATTATAAGATATGGTAGCCCCATGATAATAAAGTATCCTTTGAGTAATTCTCAGTCCTAAACCGGTACCATTAGTTGATTTGGCATTTTTACCTCTCATAAATGCCTGAAATAATTTGGTTTTTTCAGAATCGTTGAGTACCATCCCTTTATTTACGATTCTTACAGAAAGAGAATTTGCGCTTATCTGCTCAATCTCAATGGTTATTTTTTTGTCTTCGGAATAAAGGTAAGCATTACGGATTAAATTGACGAAAGCAATTCTCAGCAAACCTTCATTACAATTAATCTCAAGGGACTCTTCCATCAGGTTGTTTTCTGATATTGAAAAATTAACCCACAAATCCGGAAATGAGATTTTCGTAATTTCTATCGCTTCAAAAATAAGCTCGTCAATCCGTTTCAGGTCTGGCTTAACGGGAACAAGGTTATTTTCAGCGCGCGACAGGAGCAACAAGGAATTTACCAGGTCGCCCATTTGCTCAGCATCGGAAGCAATGTTTTTAAGGTAAACCATAGTTTCAGGTGAATGCCCCGGAAGGTTCATGAGATTTTCCACCTGAGTCATAACCCGCGCTATAGGCGTTCTGAGCTCATGAGATGCATTGGAGGTAAATTCTTTCTGCCCGTTATATGAATCCTGTATTCGTTTCATCATCTGGTTAAAAGCCTTTGCCATCAGATTGATTTCGTCTTTCTTTAAATTTTCCTCAAGGCGGAGGGTTAAGTTATTTTCGGTAATATTCGTTATCTTTTTTTGAAAGGCGTCCAAGGGTGCAACCAATGATTTGATAAAAAAGCTTGAAACCAGCCATACAAAACAAGTTCCTGCAATAAAAGTCATAATAAGAAGGTAGCTCAGATACTGCAGCTTCCTGTTGCCGTATTTGTCTTCAGCAAGCACCAGTGCATAATAATCCTGGCTCTGTGAGTCATAATACATTCCAAAAAAATCATATTTATCAAGGGTCTTGAAAAATTCCTTTTTATTTTTCAGCTTCTTAAGATCGTCTATTGTCCACTTGATTACCGCATCATCAACACTACTGTAAAGCAGTTCATACTTGTCATTGAAGATGAGTGTTTTTTCGTTGTAGAGTTTATTGATAGCGTTGCTGTCTATAAGCTTCAGAAGCTGGTGGTCGACTTCTTTTACTTCTATCAGCAGCTTCATTGTATTTACTGCTTTTTCTTCAAGCCTGTCCTTGGATTCTTCGCTCCTGAAAGATGAAAATTGAAGGTAAACAATAATGGAGATGACACCGAAAAGTACGGAAAAAAAACTGCTGACGTAAAAGACAATCCTTTTCTTTAATGACATATCATTCAGCTTTCAGAAAATAACCAAATCCGGGTCTTGTGTGGATTAGCTTGACAGGAAAATTCTTGTCGATCTTTTTTCGCAGGAAATTAATATAGACTTCAATTGTATTATTGGTAGTTTCTATTTGGTAATCCCAGATTTGGTCGCCGATAGTTTGCTTTGACACCAATCTCCCGTTAGCTTTAGCCATTAAAACCAGCAATTGATATTCCTTCGGAGAAAGTTTAATGTCCTTTCCCGCACGCGTTACTGTTGAATCTGAGGTGTTGATCTCTAGGTCTTCAATAAGTATCTTATCGGTAGACAGTTGCGGCTTATCCTTTCTTTTCAGCAAAGCTATTATCCTCACATACAGCTCTTCAAAATGAAATGGCTTAACCAGATAATCATCAGCGCCGCTGTTGAAAGCTGTTACTTTGTCTTCAAGTTCTCCGAAAGCTGTAAGCATCAGTATCGGGGTTGTTTTATCTGTTTCACGAATTGCAGTGCATATTTCAATTCCGTTTAATCCGGGTACATTTACATCAAGTATGTAAAAATCATACTTCATGTTTTTGAGCTGTTTGAAAAAAAGCGAGCCATCATAAATTGTATCACAAGTAAAATCGCGTGAAAGCAGGAATTGCCTGATCTCTTTAGATAATGTAAAATCGTCTTCCAGTAATAAAAAATTCATACAGCAGAATTACATTGCAATATTAAAGATAATTATTTTGTGGGCATTATTTAAGAGCAAAGATTAAAAAGGGTATCATAATCCAATGAAGTATTATCTGAAACTTCCGGTGATCTGTTGTAAGTTCTAACAATAGATCAATGCAACTGTTTATTTAGG
>JACMRS010000356.1 GCA_014376345.1 Bacteroidia bacterium
ATGAACAGTAAGAAAAGTATTGCAGAAGATAATCGTGAACACTCAAATTCATTTTTACTCGAATCTGCTTTACAAGGTGAGAAGATGAATTATTTTACAAGATTGGAAATCGTTCAGAAATCAAATGATGAATTGCTGATTGCGAGTGGTGATAAACATTTTGTGAATACTATATACGCTATAAATCTTGGAGCCTCTGTTTACTTATATAAATCCAAGTATATATGGATGGATCTCGGGGGAATGGCAACGTTGAATTTATTTAATCAAGAGCTTGAAACTTTCTATGGACAAAGTCCTGTGTCTGTAATGGGCTTTTTAAGATTAGTACCTCCAAGAATTGGTAAGATGAAGATGTAATTTTATGTCTTTAGCTTTTGATTTTAGTATGTTAATTTATGCAAAGCCTATTAGATCTCGACAGTTTACGTCGTATAAGTCACTTTATCGATTTACAAAATGTTAGTGGTCTATTCAGAGCACAATAAAACATATTCTCTATAAAGTATTTTGAAAGGGGTAAGTATATAGGAAAGAAATGGAATCAGTGTACTATCTCTCAGGTTTCCTTTGTAATCTTATGAAGCGATGTTCTTATCTTCTGACTGGATTACGAAGAGCAGGTTTAAAAATGGTTGGCTGTAATATAGCATATCATAATTGAAAGTATAAACGTCTAATAATAAAATTAAAACCTTACTCATCAACAATACTCGCAGTCGGAGGATTACTCCTTATGGGAATGGGTATTTATTTTGTATGGTTAGGTCCCGCTTTATTAAGTGAAGATGTACAGTACATGAAAACATCTGTATTGGTAATGAATGAAGTGGTGCCAGGTTTATCGCATTGGTTACAAAAAGTCTTTTGGGTAATGGGTGCCTACATTTTTACCACTGGATTATTGACCATCTTTATTTCTTACACCTCTTTTCGAACACGTACACGAGGAGTATTTAGTATAGTTGCTTTTACAGGAATGAGTTCAATCGGTTCCATGACGGTTGTGAACTTTATGATTGATTCAAACTTTAAGTGGCTCTTATTAACGATTACACTACCATGGACAATAGCCTTAATTCTATATAAATTTCACAACTAAAATATAAAAAATGGAACATCAACCTGATCAAAAAAAATATACTTGTCCCATGCATCCACAGATAATGGAGGATAATCCAGGCGCATGTCCTATTTGTGGAATGACACTCGTATTGAGCAGTAAAACTGAAACTAAAGAAGTGAGTTCACCTCACCAACATGGAAATCCGGCAATGGGTCATGAGGGGCATAATCATAACGCAATGATTGCTGATTTCCGAAAACGATTTTACATGGTGTTGGCATTGACTATTCCCATCATGCTATTGTCAACGATGATACAAAATTTCATTGGTGTCGATTGGCAATTTACTGGATCACCTTACATTTTATTTGTATTATCAACTGTAGTATATTTTTATGGCGGCTGGCCTTTTCTAAAAGGTTTGGTTGATGAGCTAAAGGCGAAAAATCCTGGTATGATGTTTCTGATAGGTTTTGCCATAACGGTGGCTTATGGATATAGTGTAGCGATCGTATTTGGTTTACAGGGAATGGATTTCTTTTGGGAATTGGCAACTCTAATTCTGATTATGCTTTTGGGTCATTGGATAGAAATGAAATCAGTTGCAGGGGCATCTAAAGAATTAGAGTTATTGGTAAATTTAATGCCTTCGGATGCCCACAAAGTAATGCCTGATAGCATTCAGGAAGTAAAGACCGATACATTGCAAGAGAACGATATTATTCTGGTAAAGCCAGGTGAAAAAGTTGCAGCAGATGGGATAATAGTGGAAGGTGAAAGTTATTTAAATGAATCAATGTTGACTGGTGAATCGAAGCCAGTACAAAAAGTAAAAGGTGATAAAGTAATAGCAGGCGCTATCAATGGAAACGGGTCTATAAAAGTTACCGTGACACATGCTGCAAAAGATTCTTATCTCTCACAAGTCATAAAGCTGGTGGATGATGCGCAGAAATCAAAATCTAATACACAATTGCTGGCGGATACTGCTGCAAAATGGTTAACCTTAATTGCAATTGTGGGAGGTATTGCGACCTTTCTATATTGGTATTTAACAGGGCAATCTTTAGCCTTTGCGATGGAAAGAATGGTGACCGTAATCGTGATTTGTTGTCCGCATGCATTAGGTTTAGCAGTACCTTTGGTGGTGGCTAAGTCCACTGCTTTATCAGCAAAAAATGGGTTGCTCATTAAAAACAGAACTGCCTTCGAAAACGCAAGAAAAATTACCACCATTGTATTTGACAAAACAGGGACACTTACCGTTGGTAAATTTGCAGTCTCAAAAATCGTTTCGCTAAAAAATGATTTAAATGAAAATGAAATTATTCGTTTAGCATCTGCACTCGAACAAAAATCAGAACATCCTATTGCCTCAGGAATCATGCAAAAGGCGAAGGATCTGTCGCTGCTCGTTCCATTCACAGAAAATTTTAATGCCATTACGGGCAAAGGTGTTGAGGTCACAGTAGAAGGTAAAAAGATATCGGTTGTGAGTCCCGGGTATTTAAAGGAAATTAATATTATTCTTCCTAACAACTTTATCGCCAATGATACGGAAACGACCGTGTTTGTAATCATCAATAATGAACTGTCAGGCTACATTGCTTTGTC
>JACMRS010000357.1 GCA_014376345.1 Bacteroidia bacterium
ATGTTTTTCTATTTTCTCTCCCAACAATTCCCCAAAAACACTAGGATGTAAAGGCAAAAATGCTTTACCAAAACATGCTGAGAAAGTAGCTTTTGGCTCTGTAACTCCTGCTTCCGTTCCTGCAACCTTAGCAGTGTAACCTGAAATAAAGTGATACATAGCCTGTTCAGGAGTTAACTTAGAAATTGGTGGTAAAACACCAAACGCATCACAAGTTAAAAAGAAAATATTCTTTGGTGCTTTGCCAATTGAAGGCACTGCGATATTGTCAATAAATTCGATTGGATAAGCAACACGGGTATTTTCTGTTACTGATACATCATGATAATCTACTTTGTTGGTGCCCGGAAAAAACCTTACGTTTTCTTCAAGTGCGCCATGTCTGATTGCATTCCAAATCTGTGGTTCAGTTTCTGCACTCAGGTCTACACATTTCGCGTAGCAACCACCTTCAAAATTAAATACTGATGTTTTAGACCAGCCATGCTCATCGTCACCGATTAGTTTACGCTCTGGATCTGCAGATAAAGTTGTTTTTCCTGTACCTGAAAGTCCGAAGAAAATTGCGGTGTCACCATCTTTACCAATGTTCGACGAACAGTGCATAGACAGCGTGTTACGCTCTTGAGGAAGAATATAATTCAACACAGTGAAGATACCTTTTTTGATTTCTCCTGTGTATCCGCTTCCACCAATCAGAATAATCTTTCTTGTGAAGTTTATTATTGAAAAGTTATGTTGTCTGGTACCATCCTCAGCGGCATTTGCCATAAAGCTTGGCGCTGCAAGTATGATCCATTCAGTTTCCTGTTTTTTACCAACTTCCGGACGCAGAAAAAGATTTTTAGCAAACAGATTCTGATACGCACTTTCTGTTACTACCTCAATATTAAGTCTATATTCCGGATCAGCACATGCATAGGAATCGCGTATAAAAAGTTCTTTGCCTTCAAAATGAGTTAATACTTTCTCAAGTAATGCATCAAATTTCGATGGTTCAAACTTAAAATTCACATCGCCCCACCAAACTGTATTTTCAGTTTTTGCATCGCATACTGTAAATTTATCTTTGGGTGAACGGCCTGTAAATTCGCCGGTATCAGCTGCAAGAGAATCCTTCTCCGTTAACTTTCCTTCATTTCTTTCAATGGCCTTTTTTACAAGATCGTCAGTTGAAAGGTTGATATTAGCAGCAGACGCGCCGCTAATGATCTTTGAAATAATATCCTGGTTGTTCATTTGCTTATAAAGTCTGCAAATTTAACAATTTAATAAGGATTTTTTCCGGTAAAGTTTAAATTAAGCTTCAACTTTTACACTATTCACGGGCTTTTGTGGATATGTCAGGCGTTTTCTTCCCAGATACAGGCAATATTGATAATAGTTTCAACCGCCTTATGCATATCCTGAACGCTTACCCACTCCTGCCTGCCATGAAAAGCATGTTCCCCGGCAAAGATATTCGGACAAGGCAATCCCATAAATGAAAGTCTTGTGCCGTCTGTGCCACCTCTGATACTTCTCTTTATCGGTTTTATACCAGATCTTTCTATCGCCTGTAATCCATATTGAACCACCTGCGGATATTGATTTAATACCACTTTCATATTCCTATACTGTTCCTTAATTGTAATTGTAAATGAGGATCCTGGATAATTTTTTATTACAGATTCTGCAACAGCATTCAACTCCTTTTCATGACTAAATAAACCTTCATCAGTAAAATCTCTCACAATCAAATCAATCGAAGCTTCCTCAACATTTCCTTTAATTCCTGTAGGGTGAACAAAACCTTCTTTTCCGGAAGTACTTTCCGGACTTAATCTGTCTTTTGGCAAAGCAGCCACAATTTCAGACGCTATTTTAATGGCACTTTCCATTTTGCCTTTTGCAAAACCAGGATGCGCACTCACTCCTTTAATATGTATTGTTGCCCCATCCGCTGAAAAAGTTTCATCCTCAAGCGATCCAAGTGTTTCACCATCTATTGTGTAGCCGAAACTTGCACCCAACTTGTCCAGGTTAACTTTATCTACGCCTCTTCCTATTTCTTCATCAGGCGTAAATAAAAGCTTAATGACGCCATGCTTCACTTCAGGGTGCGTCACAAAAAAATTCGCTGCATCCATTATTTCTGCCAGTCCTGCTTTGTTATCTGCTCCAAGCAAAGTAGTTCCGCCTGCCGTTATAATATCATTGCCTTTCTGAAACTCCAAATCCTTATGATCCTTCATTCTGATGATCTCCGAAGTGTCATCAGGAAGAACAAGATCGCCACCATTATAATTTTTATGAATGATCGGATTAACATTCAATCCACTGCAATCGGGAGATGTATCCATGTGCGAACAAAAGAATATCACAGGCACATTTTTATCTGTGGTAGAAGGAATGGTAGCATAAACATAACCGTTTTCATCCATCTCAACTTCTTTAACACCCATTTCAATCAGCTCTTCAACCAGTATCTTACCCAGATTTTTTTGCTTTTCTGTCGAAGGGCACGTAGGCGATAAAGGATCAGACTGCGTATCAATCTTTACATATTTTAGAAACCTTTCAGTTGCCGTGTGTTTTATTTGCGGAATGCTCATATTTTATTAAATCGGATTGTTTGTTTTATAACCTGCTTTTTGAAGAAACTCCATTACTTTTTTCCTAACATCACCTTGCACTAATATTTCACCATCTACAACACTGCCGCCAGTTCCGCAATGTGCCTTTATTTTTTTTGCAAGCTGCTCCAGATCTGCAGAACTGCCTTTAAAATTATTTATCAGAGTCGCTTTCTTGCCACCTCTTTGTTTTGTTTCAAGTCTGATATTCAGTTTTTGCTGATTAGAAGGCAGCGTTTCCTGCTCATCATTTGCCTCAGACTCGAACTTAAAATCTGGATCGGTGCTAAACACCATTCCACCGAAATCATTGAAAACTTTTTTTGCCA
>JACMRS010000358.1 GCA_014376345.1 Bacteroidia bacterium
ATCGTTTAATCTTATAAATAATTTCTTCTAGGCTTGGCTTTTCTTTTTCCAGCTCAATGATATTTAAGCTTTGTAACATCAAATTTGATAGTATGCGATTTTTATCACTCTCACTAAATCGTAAGGACTCTATCTGGTTATCTTTTAAGTATTTTGCAGTATATTGATCATTACTATGCTCTAGAACAAGGCTGTCGATACTTCCTTCATAGATAAGTTTTCCTTTTTCTATGAAAACAACCTTGTTGCAGATTTCTTCAACGTCAGAAACAATATGACTGCTGAAAAAGATAGTGGTCCCCGCCAGATTTAACTCTTTCATGATGCTTTTAAATTCTTTTCTTCCAATTGGATCAAGCCCTGATAGCGGTTCATCCAAAACAAGAAACTGTGGCCTGTGCATTAAGGCACTGATAAAGCCTAAACGCTGTTGCATTCCTTTTGAGTAGCCTTTTATCTGACGATCAAGGGCATAGTCGATTTGAATTTTTTCTGACCATTTTTTAACAAGCTCAGCAAGATCATTTTTCGAAGCCGAATTCAAACTTCCTACATAATTAAGAAATTCGCGGCCGGTAAGATGCTGGTAAAGATATGCTCTCTCAGGAAGATAACCGATATTGGCCTTAACTGCTAATAAATTAGCACCCAACTCATTGTCGAATATTACAGCGCCTTTGTCTTGTCTGCTAAAATCCATCAAAATTTTTATCAACGTTGTTTTTCCTGCACCATTAGCACCTAGAAAACCGACCAGATCGCCCCTTTGAATTTTGAATGAAACATCATCAAGCGCAGGGAAATCTTTTTTCCAAAAATGATTTTGATATTTCTTACTTATATTAGCGAATTCGATCATAAGGTATATTATAGTTTGGTATGAGATTAAGTAAATATTTTAGCACATCCGTTTATATTCTAATTGCCGGACTGGCTTTGTCGGGTGCTCGAGTTATATCGAGAAATCATGAGAAACCTCTGCTATTTATCACAAAACAACAAAGCTCATTAAATGTTCAAACTAATTTTTGGCAGTTTTTTAGTCTCGGGCAAAAACGTCTGATCTCTTCAGTTATCTGGATTTCCACAATCTTAGAAAGTGACCATGAACATTACAAGGCACACGATTTAAACTCATGGATGTTTCTTCGCTTTAATACAATTAGTTTTCTCGAGCCAAAGTTTTATGAAAATTATGCTTTCGGCGGGATGTATTTATCCATCATAAAAGATGATTTATCCGGCGCTAGTGTTATCTACAATAAAGGACTTGCTCAATACCCGGATGATTTCTCACTTCTAAGGGATGCTGGATTTCATTATTATTTTGAAGTTGGTGATTTTGAAAAATCCCTGCCTATTTATAAAAAGCTTACTAAGTTTAAAAATTCATCTCAAGTAATTACCTCTACGCTGGCCAGACTTGAAGCCAATCAGGGAAATAAGGAAGATGCTTTTAATCTACTCAAAAGTCGCTATGATGAAGCCTCTAATAAAAACTCAATTGTTGCAAAAAAAATATTTTTACAAATGTATTCAATTAAAGCTGAAACTGATCTGGATTGCTTAAATGCTCAGGGTAAAAATTGTTCGAAATCTGACTTGAACGGTAATCTTTATATTTTAGTTGAAGGAAAATTCTGCGCTGTCAGAGACTGGAAACCGTTTCATGTAAGAATCAAAAAAAAACCCGCTGAAAACAGCGGGCCTGATAAAAAAATAATTAAATTATAAAACTAGTAACCTACAGTAACGTTTGTAAGAGCTTTTGTATCTGTAATTGTCCAAGTGTCAAATAAAGCTGCAGTAATGTTTCCAGCTGCTCCAGCTGTAAAAGTTGTTGCAGTCATAACGTTCGCAGGCAATTGACCTGCTGCTGCTGCTGCTGCTGCACCTGCCTTTAAAATACTAGTAGGCGGTAAATTTGCCGCAGAAGCACAAGTTACACCAGCACGAGCAATTGCAAATGCTGTTGTCCATCCAACATAATAATATCCACGGGGAGAGGCTTCATAACCTAAATCTGTAATACAAGTACCATAACTATCGTAGTCGGCAATCGCACCAACTTCTGTAGTATAGATAGCTGCAAGCTGAATTTTTGCTTCTGATTGTTTGGCTTTCGCCTGATATTTTTTAAAGTTAGGGACTGCGATCGCTGAAAGAATACCGATAATTGCAACTACGACCATTAGTTCGATGAGAGTAAACCCTCCAATGCCTGTAAAAAACTTCTTCATAGTGATCTCCTGTTTGCCAAAATTAAGATTTGGCATTTGTGGTTTTAATCTTGCTTGGAACTACATTGAGAGCAATTCGTCCGCTAGAAAGACCCTGTTATTATATTTTAAGCCCATTTTAAAAAAAGTGTACAAATAATTATCCTTTTTCCTAACCTGCTGGATTCTTATCTTAGGTAGCTCCGGCCGACATAAACATTGGAAGGTACATGGCAACTAAAATTGTCGCTATAATACTACCAAGGACAACAATAATAATAGGTTCAATCAATTTGGTCATACCTGTAACCAGTTCATCAACTTCACCTTCAAACACTTCGGCAACTCTTGCCAGCATCTGATCGATCTGACCCGTTTGTTCACCAACACGAATCATTTGAGTAACGAGCTCAGGAAAATATTCTATCTTACTGAGAGGCTCAGTAAGAGTCTTGCCTTCAATAACTTTTTTCTTAACATCTTTAAGATCCTGAGCAATGACAGAGCTATCAATTGTTTCAATACAAATATCCAGAGCATCAATCAATGAGACACCAGCGCCCAAAAGTGTTGAGAGTGTATTTGAAAATGAACTTAAATTTCCTTTAATAATAATCCCGCCGAATATCGGCAAGCGCATACTAAAATTATCCCACACAATTTTACCAGTTGGAGTCTTGATGTATGAAAGCAAAAAGACAACTCCTGCGATAGCACCCGGAACAATAACAGGAGTATAGTTTCCAAGAAAGGCAGATGTATCAATAACCATCTGAGTGATCCATGGAAGCGCTTGGCCTGTTTCTTTCAACATTCCTGTAAATTGTGGAACAACAAAAACCATCATACCCCAAATAACGATGGCACCGACTGCAACTACGACTGAAGGATACATCATTGCTGACTTAATTTGTGCTTTAGTTTTTTGCTGCTTTTCCATATGAACAGCAAGTTTTTTTAAAATGGTATCCAGAATACCTCCGGCCTCACCTGCGCGGACAAGGTTGCAGTAAAGTTTATCAAAACATTTATGCATGGCCATTGCTTCAGCAATCGTCTTACCTTCACCAACATCTACAGCAATTTTTTTGATTGCATGCTTTAATACCGCATTTTTTTCTGAGCGATAAAGAATTTCCAATGCCTGGAGAATTGGAACTCCGGCACTGATCATTGTAGAAAGCTGTTTCGTAAAAGTACCCAGTTCTTTTGAACCAATAGCTTTTCCAAAACCTTTTTCAACCATCCATGCACCTAGATCGAATTCAAGGATAGTCGGTGGAATAATTTTTTTGATGCGAATGTTCTGAGCGCGCATAATCTTACGCACTTCTTTTTCAGAAATGGCATCCATCTGTCCGGTGACTTTTTTATTGTTGGTGTCTACACCTTCGTATTTATAAATTCCCATACAGTCTTATTTTACTTTCATTCCCAGTTGGGCTGCAAGTTCATCCGGAGCATTTGAATATCCCATAGCAACTTCAGCTGTTATAGATCCCGTATCCACATGTTTCTTTAAACTTTGATTCATTGTAACCATACCTGACTTATCCTGTCCGATTTGCATCTGTGAGTAAACCTGGTGCAATTTATCTTCACGGATAAGGTTTCTGATACCGTTTGTCGGGACCAGAATTTCCATAGCTGCCACACGTCCTTTTTCAAAAGACTTTGCAATCAGCTGCTGAGAAACAATTCCCTGAAGTACGAATGATAAAAGAGTTCTAACCTGAATCTGTTGGTGAGCAGGGAAAACGTTAATAACACGATTGATAGTCTGTACGCATGAGTTAGTGTGAAGAGTTCCAAAAACTAAGTGACCAGTTTCCGCAATTGTCAAAGCAGCTTCAATCGTTTCCATGTCACGTAACTCACCCACGAGAACGATATCCGGATCCTGACGAAGTAAACTTTTTAAAGCACTGCTGAAGTTCAATGAATCAGTTCCGATCTCTCTTTGGTTTACCAGACATGATTTATGTGAGTGAACAAATTCGACGGGGTCTTCAAGTGTAATTATATGACCGGCTTCATGCTGATTTAAATAATCG
>JACMRS010000359.1 GCA_014376345.1 Bacteroidia bacterium
ACAAAGCAATTCTGTTTCAGGCATTCTGGGCTGTAATTCTCGTATTTACAGGGAGTTTCGACACGCTTACAGATTTACTTGTAATGGTAGCATTTATATTTTATGGTGCAGGAGCATTTGGTGTTTTTGTTCTGCGGAAAAAAATGAAAGAGGTTCCCAGAACTTATAAAGTTCCCTTTTATCCTTTAATACCGGCACTTTTTGTTGTCTTTTCTCTTTTTCTGGTTTGCACAACTATTTATAATGATTATAAAAGTGCAATCACCGGGTTAGGACTGGTTGCGTTAGGATTGCCTTTTTATTTTTGGCAAAACCGCACTAAAACTCTTCGCTGATAAATTCTACTCTGGCTTGTCCTGGCATAGCTCTATAAGCACCCCATTAGTGCTTATCGGATGAAGAAAGGCAATTATTTTGTTGTCTGCACCCGCTTTTGGTTCATGGTGAATTAATTCGAAGCCTTCGCTCTTAAGCCTTTTAATTTCAGCAACTATATCATCAACAGCGAAAGCTATATGATGAATTCCTTCTCCCCTTTTTTCAATAAATTTTGAAATAGCACTTTCAGGTGATGTTCCTTGTAAAAGCTCAATTTTGTTTTCACCACAAGCAAAAAAACTTGTAATCACATTTTCACTTACAACAACCTCTTGTTTATATGGAGGAGCATTGAAAAGGGCATGAAAAAGCTTATTCGAATTTTCAATATCGTTTACTGCAATACCAATGTGCTCTATTTTTTTCATCACTAAATTATTTCTACAAAGCTATTAATATTTCAATATTCTATACTAGTTCAATAGAGATTACCTATACTGTATTCATATAAATGATTGACAATCTGCTTAATTTAAACTAAATTTGCAATTGAGATCGAAAAAAATATCGGTTTTAAATCATATAAATGCTGGACTTTCCTATATATCTTGATAATAATGCCACTACTCCTGTTGATCCTCGGGTACTGGAAGCAATGATTCCTTATTTCACCAAATTTTTTGGTAATGCGGCAAGCCGAAACCATGCTTTTGGTTGGAAAGGTGAAGAAGCAGTGGATTATGCTCGTGAGCAGGTTGCAGCACTTATCGGTGCAGATCCTAAAGAAATTATATTTACCAGCGGTGCAACCGAAAGTAACAACCTGGCAATTAAAGGTGTTTTTGAAATGTATGCTCAAAAAGGCAATCATATCATAACAGTGGAAACAGAACATAAAGCTGTTTTGGATACCTGCAAACATCTTGAAAAGTTAGGTGCTGAGGTTACATATCTTAAAACTGATATTCAGGGATTAATTACTCCGGAGCAGGTTGAGGCTGCAATCAGGCCAACTACAGTTCTTATTAGTATAATGTATGCTAACAATGAAATTGGCGTTATTCAACCTGTAAAAGAAATTGCTGCTCTGGCAAAAAAACATGGCGTGCTTTTTCATACTGATGCTACTCAGGCTGTAGGTAAAATACCTGTAGATGTAATAGCAGATGGCATTGATTTGCTTAGTTTAACTGCACATAAAATGTATGGACCAAAAGGCGTTGGTGCATTGTATGTCAGACGCAAAAATCCAAGAGTAAAGGTTACTTCGCAAATGGATGGCGGTGGACATGAACGAGGCATGCGTTCCGGAACATTGAATGTTACAGGTATAGTAGGATTAGGAAAAGCCTGCGAAATTTGCAAAACTGATATGGAAGCTGATACTGCCAGAATCTCAAAAATGAGAGACAGGTTGGAAAAAGAGCTTTTAACTATGGAAGAAGCTTATGTTAATGGCAGTGTAGAGCACAGATTACCTCACATTACCAATATTTCATTCAAATATGTTGAAGGGGAAGGATTGATGATGGGAATTAAAAATCTCGCAGTTTCATCAGGTTCTGCCTGCACAAGCGCTTCACTTGAACCGAGCTATGTACTTAAAGCTCTGGGACTTGACGACGAACTGGCGCATTCATCACTTCGTTTTGGCTTAAGCAGATTTACTACAGAAGAAGAAATAGATTACGCAATTGAGCACGTGCGCGACGCTGTTCTAAAATTAAGAGAAATGAGTCCTTTATGGGAAATGTTTAAAGAAGGCATTGACCTAAAAAGCATAGTTTGGGCAGAACATTAAAATATTAACCTTTAATAATAAATAATATGGCATATTCAGAAAAAGTAATTGATCACTACCAGAATCCAAGAAATATCGGAACTCTGGATAAAAGTAAAAAAAATGTAGGAACAGGCCTTGTAGGTGCTCCTGAGTGCGGCGATGTTATGCGACTGCAGATTGAAGTTGATGAAGAAACAGGTATCATTAAAGATGCAAAATTCAAAACTTTTGGTTGTGGTTCAGCAATTGCTTCTTCTTCTCTGGCAACAGAATGGCTTAAAGGTAAAAGTGTAAACGAAGCTTTAACTATCGACAATATGGATATTGTTGAGGAACTTGCTTTGCCTCCGGTAAAGATACATTGTTCGGTACTTGCAGAGGATGCAATAAAAACTGCTATAAATGATTACAGGGTAAAGAATGGCCTTGAACCTATTGAAGATACTAAGAAGCACTATTAATACGCCAATTTAAACTTGTAATTTTTAATTAATTTTAATCATTATGTCAAACATCACAATTTCAGAACGCGCGGCTGTAAAAGCTGTTGAGCTGATGAGAGAAGAAAAACTCGGATCAGATTATTTTATCAGGGTTTCAGTTAAAGGTGGCGGATGCTCTGGCCTTACTTACAACATGGATTTCGATAATGAAATGAAGGAAAATGATCAGGAGTTTCCAAACAATGATCTTAAAATTGTTTGCGACCTGAAAAGTTTTCTTTATTTAGCAGGTACAGAGTTGGATTTTACCGACGGCCTGAATGGTAAAGGTTTTAACTTTATCAATCCTAATGCCTCCAGAACTTGTGGTTGCGGAGAAAGTTTTGCTGTCTGAAATTAGTCGCTAAATACTTTATTTGCCAATACTCTGGTAAATAATATCCTGAATTTTAATCCTGTAACTTCCATTAATCAGATTTTTATTCTCTTCGTCAGGATAAATTCTGTTGCTTAGAAATACAAAAACAAGATCGTATTTTGGATCTGCCCAGGCACATGTTCCTGTAAAACCAGTATGTCCAAAAGTTTCTTCGCTACAAAATGCAGATGCAGGACTAGTTTTTCCTGAAAAATCAGGCTTGTCGAATCCTAAACCACGCCTGCTTTTCGTACTGTGGTACTTTGTGAATTCCTCTATTGTTGCAGTTTTAAAATATCGAGTTCCATTATATACACCGCCATCATTCAGCATTTGCATAATGGTTGCAAGATCATGTGCATCAGAAAAAACACCCGCATGACCGGCAACTCCACCCATCATTGCAGCGCCAGGGTCATGCACATAACCTTGAATTAGTTGTTTTCTGAATAACTGATCATTCTGAGTGGGTGCAACTTCTGAAACAGGGTATTTTTTCCATGGATTATAGGTTATCTTTTCAAGATGCATTGAATCATAAAAATTTTTCTGAACGTATTGGTCCAAAGGCATTGCAGTTAATTTTTCAATTACCTGTTGCATTAATATCATACTTAAGTCGCTATAACGG
>JACMRS010000360.1 GCA_014376345.1 Bacteroidia bacterium
AAAAAGGTTTAACAGATTTTAAAATATATCCTTAAAAACAATTCCTTCTGGCACAAACTTGGTGTAATCTCCTTTGTGAATAATTACTTCACGCACAATGGTACTGCTGATATTTGAATATGAAAGTCCTGAAAGCAGGAACACCGTTTCAATATCAGGTACCAGTTCTTTGTTGGCATAAGCAATGTTCTGCTCGTATTCAAAATCACCAGGAGAGCGCAATCCTCTTAATATAAAACCGGCATTTATTTTTTTGCAGAACTCAATAGTTAACCCATCATAAGTTTCAACACTCACGCGTTTCTCATCTTTAAAAACCTGCCTTATCCATTCAGCACGCTGATCAATATCAAACAGGTTATTCTTTTTAGAATTTTTACCAATGGCAACAACAATTCTGTCAAAAATCAGAAGACCTTTCTTAATAATATCGACATGCCCTTTGGTAATGGGGTCGAACGAGCCGGGAAACAGTGCAGTTTTAGGATCCATGTTATTAATTAAAATTCAAAAGTAGGGAAGAAGCGTTTATAACAAAAGTTTAATTTTCAGTAACTCCTTGTTTTGCAAAGAAAGTAAAGCATGAAATACCATATTGCTTACTCATTAACACGTGTGCACCTGTGAAATTAAATGTTTTCGGATGTTCTAAAATAAAGCAGCCACCTTCTTTTAAAGTATCAGATTCAGGAATTAGTTTTGACAGCGCATGAAAGCCATTCCAATCGTAAGGTGGATCGGCAAATATCAGGTCGAAACTTTCTTTATTATATTTCAGAAATTCAAGCACTTCCGATTTCTCTACTTTCCAGTTTTCTACAGAAAGTTCTTTCTTAATATCTAGAAGGTATTTAAGGTTTTTTTCATGATAATCAGCAGAGGTAACTTTAAGGGCTCCGCGTGAAAGAAATTCAAGGGACATGCTACCGGTTCCTGCAAAAAGATCCAGCACTGTGATGTCTTCAATATCATATCTGGAAACAATGCTGTTAAAAATGGCTTCTTTGGCAATATCAGTAGTGGGCCTGGTATGTGGCGCTTTAAAGGGTTTGAAACTGTAACCCTTATATTTCCCTGACATTATACGCATACGCTCAGGTTGACCAGTGGAAAAAAGTCGGAAAGGTCTTCCTTATTGTGAAAAAATCCTGTGGTGTGAGAATATTGTGGTTCAAGTATAGACATTTGCAAAATGTATTTAGATAACATTGCAAAAATCTTTTCTTCTTTGGACGTTTCTGTTTCTGAAAAATGGATGTAAACAGCCGTTTCTTCAGGTGTGCCATTTCCTTCGCTGATGGATTTAAGAACAAAGAAAAGCAATTCTTCATGGTTGTCGAAAATAAAAGAGTTGGCAAGAACTAGCGCTTCTTTTTCATACATCATGATATGCAGATGGTTGGCTCTGATACTTAAAAAAAGAGTAGATTTTTCTTTAAGAAATTCAGGTTTGCAATCTGCAAGCTTCATCATAAAATAATGGTATTCGTTTAGCTGCAGGTTTGGGAAAAAAGATTGCAGTGCGGGAATAGATGAATCAGCCGAATCGAATAACAGAGTAAGTTCTTTAAAGTTGTTTTGAAATTTATAATTTTGAGAAGCAGTTTGCGAAAAGTCTGAAGGGATAAATTCCATTTCATCAGCATGTACGCAAAGGTGTGATGAAAGAAATGGTTTTTGTAGAAATTCTTCTCCTTTAAGAAGGTCTGAAACCGTGCTGCTGATTATCAGTTGTTTAAATAAGATAAGTACTTCTTTTTTGGTATCGTAAACGCAATAGTTCAGATAACCGTTGTCGCAGGTAAATAAAATTCTGCATGAGGCAGTGTCAATCTCCGAAGGGAGTACTTTATAAAAAAAACGGAATGTTTCTTTGCTGTTTTCCGGTTGACCTAACAAAATGTTTTGTTTTAAATTAAGAATGCAATACTGCATTTTAAGTGCAATAATACTATTTTTGATGCAATAAAACAGCAGAAAGGCAGAGTGCTGTTGCAAAACTAATGAATGCAATTAAAGATTTGAAGCTGGAAGCAGGCTGGAATGAACAGCTTAAGGGTGAATTCGAAAAGCCTTATTTTAAATTATTGACTGAATTTCTGAACAATGAACGCGCTTCCGGTAAAACTGTATTTCCTGCAAAAGAAAATATTTTTGCAGCTCTCAATGCCACACCTTTTGATAAAGTCAAAGTAGTTATAATAGGTCAAGACCCCTACCATGGAGCCGGTCAAGCGCATGGGTTGTGTTTTAGTGTAAATAATGGCGTGAAAGTGCCGCCCTCACTGGTAAATATTTTTAAAGAACTGAAATCAGATCTGAAAGATTTTGAAATACCTGATAATGGTAATTTAATGCCCTGGGCAAAAGAAGGTGTTTTATTATTAAATGCCACCTTAACTGTTAGAGCCTCAGAGGCAGGAAGTCATCAGGGAAAAGGCTGGGAAGAGTTTACCGACAGTATTATTAAAGCACTTTCCCAAAAAGAGACACCGATAGTTTTCTTATTGTGGGGAAAGTACGCACAAAATAAAGCAGCATTTCTAAGCAGCACCCACCATAAAGTATTAACAGCAGCGCATCCTTCACCATTTTCTGCCTACAATGGTTTTTTAGGCTGTAAGCATTTTTCTAAAGCAAATGCTTTTCTAGTTCAGGAAGGATTGGAGGCTGTTGATTGGCGGTTAATTAATAACAATCAAACGTTATTATTTAATTAAATATCAGTTATTAGACATTAATATTTTCTTGTTGGAAAGAATGCGTGTAGTGTCTGCACTTTTAATTTCAAATACTTAACTTCGCAGCATGATGTCAGAAGCGGTAATCAGTATCCGGAAAGCAGATTTATTTCAGGAAGAAAACATGGTGCTTAATCAGGTTAACTTTGAAATGAATAAAGGTGAATTTGCTTATCTTATTGGTAAGACAGGAAGTGGAAAATCTACCTTACTGAAAACATTGTATGGCGATTTGAAACTGGAGAATGGAGAAGGAGAAGTAGCAGGTTTTGATTTGAAGAAAATACGCCACAGACATATTCATAAACTGAGAAGAGAACTTGGAATTGTATTTCAGGATTTTCAACTTCTGACAGACAGAAATGCATTGGAAAATCTTGTGTTTGTATTGAAAGCTACCGGTTGGAAAAACAGAGATGAGATGCTCGAAAGGGCAAGAGAAGTACTTGGCAGAGTTGGACTACAAACTAAAGATTACAAAATGCCACATCAGTTGAGTGGAGGAGAGCAGCAAAGACTTGTTATCGCAAGAGCACTTTTAAATACCCCGCAAATTGTGCTGGCAGATGAGCCAACAGGTAACCTCGATCCTGAGATTTCAAATGATATTACACAGCTTTTACATACTATCAGCAAAGAAGGAACGGCGGTGTTAATGGCTACCCATGAGCACAGACTCTTAGAGCGTTATCCTGCAAAAATATTTTTGGTTCAGAACTCTAAAGTAGAAGCACTTTAATTTATGTTGAATACCACAAGATACACGACTGAATTAAATGTTCGACCTGATGATATTGATATGTTCAGGCATGTACACAGCAGCAAGTATATTGATTATGTTCTTGCAGCGCGTTACGATCAGATGGGCAGTTGTTATAAAATGCCGATGTCAGAATTTATGGATAACGGTTTTGGATGGGTTATCAGTTCTTGTTTTATTGAATACAAACGCGCTTTAACTCTTGGCGAAACTTTTACAGTAACAACCTGGGTAGAAGCATTGGAAGGCAGCACTGTCAAAGTTAATTTTGAAATCAACAAAATAAAGGGCAACAAGTTAAGCTGCAACGGCAGTTTCATTTACTCATTAATAAATCTTGAAAGCACCCGCGCTGTAATAATCCCTGATTGGATTATTGAAAGGTATTCTATTTCAGATAATTAAACAATATTAATTACGAATTACGGAATTACGAATTGTTGAAATCAACACCCTTTCAGGGTTAATTTCCTTATTGTTGTATACAATCCCTCGGCAGAAGTGCCTTGTGAAAACACAAGTCCTGAAGGGACGGCAGATATTGGGGAGGGTTATTCCAAATATAAATTTTAACTTGCAATAAATTAAAACACATGAAAACAATTATTATAACCGGTGCAACTGGCTCAATTGGTAATGCAGCGGCCCATGCTCTGGCTCAACGTGGCGATGTACATCTTTTGCTTACGGGAAGAGATGAAGCCAAACTGGATGCAATCAGGCACGATCTGGATGGGTATGACAATGTGATAGCAGATACCATGACGATAGATCTGAGTGATATTATTTCAGTGAATCTTGGACTGGAAAAGATAAAAGCAGGATATCCTAAAATAGATGCTATCGTAAATTGTGCGGCCATCTATAAAGGCGAGCAAGCTCTGTCACGACATGGATATGAACTGATGTTCGCTACCAATCATTTAGGGCCTTTTCAACTTACAACAGGACTGATGACACAACTGAAAGCGGCGCATGGTTCAAGAGTAATTATGGTAACTGCACCTTCAACTTCTTCCATTAATTTTGATGACATTCCTAACCCTGTTAAGTACTCGGCATTCGGTCAGTTTGGTGTTACTAAAATGATGAATCTATTGTTTGCTTTCAGTCTTGCTGAATTGTTTAAAGGCACAGGACATGCAGCTATTGCGTTTCATCCCGGACTCA
>JACMRS010000361.1 GCA_014376345.1 Bacteroidia bacterium
AGTCACCACCGCATTGCCATTCATATCTTCAACTGTTATTCCGCCCCATTCAGCCACAACAAGTTTGTTATGATTGACCTCAATATTAGTTATAACTTTTTTAAATGTATCTGTATAAGGCTGCCAGGTTCCGTTTTCATTTACATAAACAACCTTATTAAAATCTGCGAATAGTTTTTTATTGAAAGATTCAACATGCATAGAAGATCCGGTTCTGTACATTTTCCAGTTATTGAAATCACTCAGGTTAACTGAAGGTGAAACTTTACCGAAAATTACTCCTCGAGCTGTTGCTGCAAATATAGTATCGTTAGAAACAGTGAGACTGTTAATTGATTCAGTGGAGCCTGATGGACCGATATTTAAATATGAATCAAAAATCTCCATCTTATCAAGGTCAAATACTACTATTCCAAAACTTGTAGAAAAATAGACCAGATTTTGTTGAAAATAAAGGTGGTTAACCTGTTTTACACCAAGGATATTTTTTCTGAAAATATCATCGTTTGGATAAATATCTTTTCCTTTTATTACATCGAAACGGCAATCTTCATAAGCAATCACCATAATGTCTTTTGCAAAATCATACTTAATGGCGCTAATCGTAATATCGGTAAAACCATTAATTGTAGAAAGCTGTTCAGATTCGCCGCCATTCTTTTTTAACGAAAAAAAACCAACTTCCGAAGCTGCATAAATTTTATCAGGAGTTTCTGTCAGCAGTTTACAGTTCTGATAAGGCAGATGCACTCTCCATGATCCAAGTGGGACGGATTTATTCTGAGCAGACAGCCAGACAGGTAAAAGAAGTATGACGGCCAAAGCCGGAATTAATTTAAGCTTCATAAAGGTGCGCGATGAATTCAATGTTCAAAAGTAACGATAAACCTTTATTATTATTTTAACCTGAGTGAAATTTGACAATAAATAGATTTGCAATTTTTCACAAACCACTCTAAAGCTTTAAAATATTGGTTTTAAGCGATTTCTACCAATACTTTTGCAACATATCAACCCTTTTCATACCAATAGATATTTGCTTATCTTTGCCCCCTTTATGTGGAACAGTATAGCAAGCTTTATTCTTCGCGGTAGGTTTTGGCTCCTTTTGATCATTGCTGCAAGTACCGTTTTTATGGGCTGGCGGGCTACCAAAGTCGAAGTTGGATATAATAATAAAAAGATAATCCCGGTTACGGATCCTGATTATATTGACTACGAGCGTTTTCAAAAGACATTTGGAGAAGATGCCGGAATTATTGTAATCGGCATTAAAACCAACAAACTCTTTCAACTCGACTTTTTTAACGGGTGGTATGACCTTGCCGAAGACATTGATAGCATTAAGGGCATAGAGAAGGTTGTTTCGATTACCAAACTCTATAATATTACAAAAGATGATTCCCTTCAACAGTTTGCAATCAATCAGCTTTTTAACAGAAAACCAAACTCACAGGAAGAGCTGGATAGCTTTAAAAAAGTAATTCAATCACTTACCTTTTACAAAGATCTTCTTTATAAACCTTCGGATAATACCACACTCATGGCTATCACCATGAATAAAAAAGAGCTTGAATCTATTAATAGGATTAAAATAACTCATCAAGTAGAAGATGTCCTTACTAAATTTTCAGATAAATATAAAGTTAAGGCGCATATTTCAGGCCTGCCATTCATCAGAACAGTTTTTGCAACGAAAGTAAATAACGAATTAAGATTTTTCACTTTACTGTCAGTTTTAATTACAGCTGTCATTCTGCTTGTTTTCTTTCGTTCTTTTAACGCCGTTTTTTATTCTCTGGTAGTTGTTGTAACCTGTGTTATATGGACCGTTGGGTCTATAGAACTTTTCGGATATAAGGTATCTATACTTACAGGTGTTGTACCACCATTGATTGTTGTTATTGCAATTCAAAACTGTATTTATCTGCTAAATGTGTATCATTTTGAGTATAAGAGCCATGGAATACAGGCTAAAGCTTTGAGCAGAATTATCACTAAAATAGGACTGGCCTCATTTCTTACCAACGTTACAACTGCAGTGGGATTTGGAGTATTCAGTTTTTCAGGAAGCGCCATTCTTGATGAATTTTCAATAATTTCAACTGTCAATATCCTTGTTGTTTATGTGCTATCACATATCATGATTCCAGCAATCTTTAGTTATTTAAAGGCCCCTACTAAAAAAGAAATGTGGCACCTTGACAGAAAAACTCTTTCCGGAGCACTTAATTTTGTCAGCAATATTATAAATGGTAACCGTAAAGCTGTCTATTGGGTAACTGGTGTTATTGTAGCAATTTCAGCATTTGGTATTTCTAAAATTCATTCGGTTGGTTATATGTTGGATGACATGCCAAAAAAAGACCGAGTTTTTACAGATCTTAAATTCTTTGAAGATAATTTCAATGGTGTTATGCCTTATGAAATTTCAATTGACACAAAAAAACCAAATGGTGTAAAAGATATTGCGGTACTTCAAAAAATTGATAGACTCCAAAAAACAATTAAAAAATTTCCTGAATTTTCTAAAAGTGTTTCAATAGTTGACGTTTTAAAATTTGGCAACCAAGCTTATAACGATGGAAGTGCAAAAAGATATATAATGCCAGGAGTTATGGATATTAGCAATATAGTAAGTTTACTTCCAAAAGGAAGCGGCAGCGGAAGTATTGTTAAATCGATGGTTGATACTACTTACAGATTTGCCCGAATCAGCATGCAAATGGCAGATGTTGGTTCTAAAGAAACTGTAAAACTTAATGCGATCATGCGTAGTAAAATAGACTCTATTTTCGATCCTAAATTATACGATGTAGACATTACTGGCACTACCGTTATTCAGATGAAAGGCAATGCATATTTGATTAAAAATCTTTCAACTAGTATGGCATGGGCTCTTCTTATTATTTCCATTATGATGACATTTATGTTCTTTTCATGGCGCATGACTCTTATTGCACTTGTTCCTAATATTATTCCTCTAATTATAACTCTTGGCATAATGGGTTTTGCTGGCATTCCTTTAAAAAACTCAACAATTATAGTATTTAGTATAGCTTATGGAATTGTTGTGGATTTAACAATACATTTTCTCGCCAAGTACCGTGTTGAGCTTAAAAAGCAAAACTGGCAGATATCAACTTCTGTGAGACACTCAATACAGGAATCAGGATTCAGCATGATTTATACTACTATCGTTTTATTTTTCGGCTTTGTAATTTTTGCATTTTCTACTTTCGGAGGTACAGTGGCTTTAGGTGTACTTACCTCTATATGTCTTGTTATTGGCCTTCTTACAAATATGTTCCTTCTTCCTAGCATGTTACTATCACTGGAAAAGCACATGAACATGAAAGAAGAATTAAAAAATGCTCTGATTGAAGATGTTGATTAATGGAGAGTAACTCAGAGATAAAATTTTTACAAGGACCACAGTCGCGATGGAAAGATTTTATTTTTACCATTAAAGTAGTCAACCAGTTTGTAAAAGGTTTCAGAACATTACATTATGCCGGACCCTGTATTACTATTTTCGGTTCAGCACGTTTTCCTGATACCCACCCATTTTATGAAAGCACCAGAAAAATTGCTAGTGAAATAGCTAAACTTGGCTTTACTATAATGACCGGCGGCGGACCCGGAATTATGGAGGCAGCCAATCGCGGAGCCCGAGATGTAGGTGGCAGATCTGTAGGATGCAATATTGAACTTCCCTTTGAACAACATGAAAATCCATATCTTGATACCTGGGTAGGTATTAAATATTTCTTTGTAAGAAAAGTATTGCTATTGAAATATTCTTATGGTTTTATTGTGATGCCTGGTGGATTTGGCACTATGGATGAACTTTTTGAAGCTATCACACTGATTCAGACTAAAATGATTCAGCAATTCCCGATTGTTATTTTTAACAGGGAATATCATAAAGAACTTCTAGATTATATTGATTATCTGAACAAACAAGGTACAATTTCACCTGAAGATCTGAATCTGATACTAGTGACAGATAATATTGATGATGTTACAGAACATATCCGCAAAAACTGTATTGAAAAATTTGGTCTTAAACCTAAAAAAATAAGGGCTTACTGGTTATTTGGAGAGAAAAAAATTCAACCCGCTAAAACCACAATCTGAGTTTCAGAACCATTTCCAATGCTGCTCTTCAATTTAATTTCAGCATTAGAATCAGCCGCTCTTTTTCTGAGATTCTGCATTCCATAATGACCTTCTTTATCCGGATTTTCAGCATCGAATCCAATTCCGTCATCTGTAAGAATAAACCTGAATGCTGTTTCTACATCAGAACTTATTGAAACCTTAATTGATTTTGCTTCAGAATGTTTTAAAGAATTATTAAAAATTTCCTGACACATCCTGAAAAGATTTAAAGCATCATTAGGTTTAATTACAGTAAACACTTCAATATTTTCATTAAAAACCAGTTCAAGACTTTTATTAAACTCTGCCATTTTAATGGCATATACCTTAAATTTATCATAAAAGGCATCAATTGCTATTGATTCACTGTTAAGTGCCCATACTGTTTCTCTTAATGTGTGAATAGCCTGCCTAGACATCTCTCCAACTGCTTTAATTTTCAACACTTCATCCGGTTTAATATCCTTACTAGATTCCATCCAACCCAGGTTTGTAACTACATAAGTAAGTTGAGAACCCAGATTATCATGAAGGTCTTGTGAAATACGACTGCGCTGAATCTCCTCAGCACGCCTTACACTTAACTCTGTTTCAATTTTCTGACTTTGCTGTTTACGCTTATAATAAACCATGCTTCCTAAAAAAAGCAAAACAGTAAATAGAGCAATCGAATAAATTACAAGTGATTTATTTCGAGATTGTTCAGTTTGAATTTCCACTTGTTGCTTCTGAATCTCCGCACTCTGAGATAACAATAGATTCTCTTTGTTTGTAGATTCAACTTCATACTTAGTTTGCATTTCAATAAGCTGCCTGCTTTTATCCTCATTGAAGATACTGTCTTTCAACCTCGATCCAAGGTCGTTATATTCAAGTGCCTGCTTATAATTGCCCAACTTTCGGTTTATGTCAGACAAGGTTTTGTAATTACTTTGAATCAAATCAGAATATCCAATCTCTTTACTAATAATCAGACTCAAAATATAGTTTTCTTTTGCTAAAATATAATCACCTTTTCCCGAAAAAAGTTCACCCAAATAAAAATAGCTAAAAGCAACAGCTTGTTTAATATCAGCTTTCAGTCTCAGTTCAAGCGAACGCTTTAAATAGACTTCACTTTGAGTATATTGCTTTTTCATCAGATAAACGCCACCAATATTTTCGCATGAATAAGATTCACCTACATGATCATTTATCTTTTTATAAATATCTAACCCATAAAAATAACTTGCTAAGGCTTTATCTAGTTTATCCTGCATTTCGTAAACTATACCGATATTGTTTACTGAAGTTGCCTCACCTTTTAAATTATGATACTTTTTAAATATTTCCTTTGCTTTTGAAAAAATTTCAAAAGCATCATCTAATCGCCCATTTTTTTTGTATAAAGTACCAATTTCATTAAATACACCCGCCTTCTCCTCTTCCATATTAAGGCTGTCATAAATATGAACAGAACCAAAATAAAGTTCAAGTGCATGGTCATGCTTTCCTCCAAAATATTCAGCTGTGCCATACATTTTATAAAGTGACGCTAAAGATGGGAAATCTTTCAAACGAGTTGACAGATAGATTGCTTCCTGTGCAGGTAAAACTGCTTTTTTACTTTCAGAAAAATATATAATTTTAACCATTTGGGTTAAAATTTCAAGTCTTTTCTTATCTAATGTTTCTATTTTAAGTGCATTTGCCAAACTGTCATATTTATTGCCAGCAGAGCAAGATAAGCTCCACATAATAAAACAATAAAACAGAAATACTTTCAGAGTAAAAGGCATAACTGCAATATTAATATATTTTGGATAAGTTGGATTAAATTAAAAATGTAAGATTTGAAATTAAATCAAATTATACATTATTAATTCCATAATGGTTCACTTTTCCAATCTAATAAATTATCCTCTCCATTGGTAGGTAAACCAATGTATTTTACCGAAACTGAAGGATATTTATTTATAAGATCTTCGAGTTTTATTTTCAGTTGACTACTTATATTGGCACTTTTAAGTAAATACTGAATCGTACACAAAAAATAGAAAGTTCTTTTATTATTTTCAAACAATTTACCTATCCATGAAAATCTTGGCTTCTGTAATATGTTAGGTGTTATTGCATAAGTCCGATTCCATAATCGAGAATGATGAGCACATATATTTCTTACATAAGTTAATGTATGCAGCCATGAAATAAAAACAGTTGTAGGTAATCCGAAATAATCTGCAATATTTTGTTTATCGTTACTATTTTTCAATCCTATAAAAAGCCTTGACAATTCTCCAATTGTAAGCAGTTCAAGACACATCCAAGATGGCGGGTTTATGGGTTCGTTATAAGTATCTATATAGTGCTCAATAAACATTTCTCTATTTTTAATCGTACTTGATTTAGTAATTATTTTTTGCAATTCATAATGTGGATCAATTACTCTGTTCTTACTTTTATATCTTTTGAAAATATTTGAATCATCCTGCCAATGAGAGTTCTCATATTTTATTGAAAGTGTATAAATAATTTGCGTTCGTATGGCAATTTCTATTCTTTCAATACAATCAAAAATTAAAATTCTTAGATCACGATCAAATGAATATGTCTCTAGTATAATTTCAAATGTTGTTCCAGTATTAAAAGTGTCTTTTAATTTTTGATAAGGAACATAAAATGCACTTAGTCTATAATAGCTAATATGTTTTAAAGAATTAATTGCCTTTTCGTGATCTTCAATTATAAGACCTCTTTTACTTATAAGAAGTAATTGCTCGTCAAAGGTTAGTGGTTTTTTTTCATAGGTTTTCATAGTAGTAGAATAAAAAATAAAGCAATAAAAATAAAAAAACCCCCCAAGTGTGCTTCTATGAGAGGCATGGGAGGTGTATTATCTTAGTTGAATACTTTATTATTGATTGAGGTTAATATTGAGTAAACAGTTTACAAAATTAAATTAAAATCTGATAAATTAAAATTTTTTTCTGAAATTTTTTAAAAATCAATAAAACCTAATGTTTTAAGGTAACAGTAACAAATTTATACGATTCAGATAAAATCAGTACTTTTGTAACCCAATTTAAAGATAAAGATATGTCCGCTCAACCTTTTTTAGATTTTGAAAAGCCTGTACAAGAATTGTATGAGCAGCTTGAAAAAGCAAAAGAAACCCATGAAAAGGGTAAAATTGATATGAGTGATACTATTGAATCGCTTGAGGATAAGATATTTGTTGCCAAAAAGCAGATTTATTCAACTTTAAGTGGTTGGCAGAAAGTTCAGATTTCCAGACATCCAAACCGTCCATACACTTTAGATTATATTGAAAATCTAAGCAAAGATTTTATAGAAATTCATGGTGATCGAAATGTAAAGGATGACAAAGCAATGGTGGGCGGTTTCGGCAGTATTGATGGTCAGACTGTTATGTTTATCGGTCAGCAAAAAGGCCGAAATACTAAAGACAGACAATTTCGCAACTTCGGAATGCCTAACCCTGAAGGTTATAGAAAAGCACTCAGATTGATGAAACTTGCAGAAAAATTCGGAAAACCTGTAGTGACTTTTATTGATACACCCGGTGCATCTCCCGGACTTGAAGCTGAAGAGCGTGGACAAGGTGAAGCAATTGCAAAAAATCTGATGGAAATGGCTGTGTTGAAAGTGCCTATTATCTGTATTATCATTGGTGAAGGAGCCAGCGGTGGTGCTTTAGGAATAGGTGTTGGAGACAAAGTAATGATGATGGAATACACCTGGTATTCTGTAATTTCACCCGAAAGCTGCTCTTCTATTTTATGGAGAAGCTGGGATCATAAGGAAAAAGCTGCTGAAGCTTTAAAACTTACTTCTTCTGATATGCTACAAAATAAACTGATTGATGGAATCATTCCGGAACCTTTGGGAGGCGCGCATAACAATCCTATTGAAGCTATTGACAATGTTAAGAAAGAGATCAAAAAGCAACTTAAAATACTTAAAGAACTACCTGTTGATCAACTTATATCTGAACGTATCGAAAAATTTAGTAAAATGGGCGTTTACGAAGATTTAGATGCCTGAATCAGGTAATCTAATGCATTCGGTCCTTTATTAAATATTAAGTCTGCAATACTGACATCCTGCTGAAATCCATGTCTTTCGGTAAATACCTGTCTGAAAGGCGGTAAATCAAAGTTTTCTAACTGATAAAAATCTTCTGAATCGGGCCTACCCGTCATTTCAGTTATTTCAACTTCTGCTTTTAGCATTTTCAAACTTAAATTTAACAATTCTATGTTTAACGCGTAAATATGGGTATGCTCCTTTTTTAAAACATCTTCAAATCTATAACCGTAAAACTCATAAAATGGCGATTTTCCATAGGCTGTCGCCATAGTTTGTAACCATTGTTTAACCCAGTTTTCAGAATATGATATCATCACTTTTCCGTATGCTTCATGTTTTGTTTTTCCATCAATAGGCACACTAAGCGACTTCATATTATTCGCAGTTGGAATTACCAACCTGTTTCGAAGTGTTTGTTTAGGGAAAAGCTCATCGGGAAAAATAAAAATTTCACCCGAATTTATTGCATTTACATACCAGCTGATTGGCGCCAGAGTATAAAGTGGAAAATTCATTAGGGCAAAGAAACAAAATTAGCAGCGCTATCTTAAATATTAGTAATAATTTCGCAGCAGTTTATTTTACGATTATGAGCAAAAGAGAATGGCAGACAATTAAGGAATATGATGAAATCCTTTTTGATTATTTTGAAGGAATAGCAAGAATTACCATCAACAGACCAAGGTACCACAATGCCTTTACACCTAAAACCAATACGGAAATGATTGATGCGATGGATTATGCTAAAGAACATCCGGATATTTATACTGTTGTTTTAACCGGAGCCGGAGACAAAGCTTTTTGCAGCGGCGGAGACCAGAATATTAAAACACTTGGTGGTTATAAAGATGAAAATGGTATTCCTAAGCTGAATGTTCTTGAACTTCAGAGAAGAATCCGTTCTCTTCCAAAACCGGTGATTGCAATGGTTAATGGTTACGCCATTGGTGGCGGACATGTTTTACACGTGGTATGCGACCTGACAATTGCCAGCGACAATGCTATTTTTGGACAAACCGGACCAAAAGTAGGTAGCTTCGATGGCGGTTTTGGCAGCAGATAGCTTGCCAGAAGTGTCGGAGAGAAAAAAGGCAGAGAACGATGGTTTCTATGTAAGCAGTATTCTGCACATGA